>NZ_JAUMYS010000003.1 GCF_030528505.1 Tannerella sp. | reverse complement strand
CATTGGGCTGAATTAAGGCGCCCTTTCAGGGCTTTTACAGCAATCAGCCTTCAGCGTTCAGTCCTTCGGATGTTTAGGTGTTTGTTGTTTAACATTCAACTCAACAAATAAACATTTCAACAACTCCCCCCCGAAGGGCATCCAAGGGCTGAAAGCCCGAATTATTTCAGCCCCATCCCGTAAGGGTGGGGTATCGATGTCCGCACCCTATTCAGAGGGCTGAAAGCCTGAATGAATTCGTCAGCAATACTTAGCCATCAGGATTCAGTTAAACCACAAGTTTCAAAACACTAAAAAAACAGCGCAGAAGGAATCATCTCCCCTGCGCTGTTTTTAATGTTCTATTCCGTTTTTTTAATATCCCGGATTCTGTTGCTTCTTGATTTCCGGATTCACATCAACCTCATCTATGGGTATCGGTAAGATTACCCTGAAATAGGTTCTGTCAAATTTCTTCGACTCATTCACAGCCAGCGGATAATGGTAGCCTATATTCGCATCGTCTTCATAACGAACAATCGTTTCATTATTTCTCATAGCATCAAAGAAACGGTGGCCTTCACCGATAAATTCTTTTCTTCTTTCGGTCAAAATCCGCTTTAAAGTTGCATCTGCCACAGGAGTAGCATCAGGATTAGCCCGCAACACGATTGCATTTAAATACTTTGCAGCTGCTTCCTTATTCCCCAATTTGGCTGCAGCTTCCGCCGCATTCAGATACATTTCCGACAACCTCAAAATAGGTACATTACTCAATCTCATTTCTCCTGTACTATTAGCCGGATACTTATTTACCCAGACTTTGTCATCTTTGTATACTTTCTTGAGACCATTATCTTTACTTGCCAACATCGCTGTTAAGCGAACATCATTGGGGTCTGCCTGTAGTAAATCACAGAAAGCTTTTGTCGCAATGGCATCATCATACCCGTCTTCATTATACAAATATGCAATCCCCTCTCTATCCGTATAATCGTCTGTGCTGACATTTAAGATCTCAAGAAGCATTTCATTACCATGAGCTCCACTTGTTTTATCCCATACATTCGCCGCATATTCTGCATTAGACCACAATTTATAAGGAGAGTTGTTAATCACATCTTCTGCTTCCTTCAATGCGTTCGTATTGTCACCCATATATAAATACACGCGTGATAAAAGAGCTTTTGCTGTCCAATGATTGATATAACCGGGTGTCTTTGTTTTTTGAGGCAAAGCCCCTTCGTCGATCGCTTTTTTCAAATCACTAATGACCTGATCGTATACTTCTTTTACAGTATTGCGTGTCGGTAGTTCTTTTGAACCGACCGGCTTTGTCATAATGGGAATACCCAGACTTGCTCCGTTATCGGCGGTATATGTTTGTCCATATACTCTGACCAAATCGAAATGTACCAAAGCTCTTACAACTAAAGCTTCGCCATAAACAGATCGAATTGTGGGCTTATCCTTGTCCGAACTTTTCACTTCGTTTCCTTCTACAGCTTTGATAATGTTATTTGCCCTGCGTAACACGTGGTAAGGTACATTCCACATTTTGGGGGCATCATTCGCTCTATATTTCATTTCATATAAAGCGGATGTTCTTTTTCCGGCGGCTCTGGCTTGCATATCGTCTCCTCTGACATCGCCGTAATAAATCATTCGTGCAGCATAGTACTCGTTATAAGTAGAATTACCCTGCAGGCCATCATACATTCCAATTCGAGCCACTTTTAGCCCTTCCACATCTGCAATGGCCGTGTGGGAAGGGACACCATCCGTAGGTTCTAAATCCAGCCAGTTATGGCTACATGAACTGCTCAATACAGCTGAAATGATTACTATTATATTTAATGCAATTTTTTTCATCTTCTTGTCTTTTTTGAAAATTTAAAAACCTAATTCTACTCCAAATGTAATCGTACGCATGGTCGGTGTTCTGAAAAGAACTAACCCGTGCGATATATTTTCAGGATCCACGTATAATTTCTCCGACTTAAACGTCAATAAATTATTGCCGGACATGTAGACCCTGGCTTTTTCAAGACCGGCCTTTTTGATCATATTCTGCGGGATAGAAATTCCCAAAGTCAAATTTTTGAGTCTTAAATGATCTGTTGGCAGCATCCATCTGGAAGAACGCTCATTTGTCCCTCCGTAGGCAAACATCGGCAGTTTGGCGTTATCTCCCGGTTTTTTCCATGTATCCTCTATTTTATAATGAGACGGAATATTACCATAATAATGATATGTGCCTCCATTGCTCTGTATCCATCTGGCATTGTCATAGACATGTCCTCCCAACGAATATGTAAATGTGAAGCTGAAGTCAATAAACTTCCAGCTAAGCGCATTGGTCAATCCTCCCTGCACTTTGGGATCAGCGTTTCCGATGATGATTTTTTGAGCTTTAGCCGGATTGGTCGTTGTTTCACGGGCATTAGCCGTACCGTCATTCAGATAGAACAATTCCTTTCCGGTAGCAGGATCCACTCCGGCATATTCATAGGCATAAAAAGAATGATAAGGCTCTCCCACTCGATGGATGGCTTGTCCATCTTTAATCTCGCCCTGATCTTGATTTAATTTAAGAATCTTATTTTTATTATGTGCCAAGGTCAATGTAGTAGTCCACGAAAAATCTCGCTTTTGAATCGTATTGGACTTTAATTCTAATTCAAATCCACTGTTTCTCATCGCACCGACATTCACCAGTTCTTTAGCCTCTCCATAACGGTCAATGATACCGATAGATCCGGAGATAGGCCTGTCTAAGAGTAGATCTTCCGTTTTACGGGAATACCATTCAAGCGTCATAGAGAAGCGATTAAAAAGGGTCAAGTCCATTCCGATATTCAAGGCATTGTTTTTTTCCCATTTAAGATTCTCGTTTCCTAACGTTGTTTCAGCCATACCTACCTGATTATCATAATTTGACCCAAATTCATATAATGCCATATAATCGTAGTATCTCCAGGGTTGAGTTCCGTTTACACCATACGATGCACGTAGTTTGGCTTCGGAAAGAATATGTTGGAGCGGTTCCATAAAACTCTCTCCCGTAATTCGCCATGAACCGGACACAGACCAGAAATTACCCCAGCGATTTTCAGGGGCTAAGCGAGATGAACCGTCGCGACGGAAACTTGCGCTGGCATAATACTTATGGTTATAGTTGTAATCCACCTTTCCCAAATAAGAAATCAGGCGATATTCGTCGATATGACTCGATGCTCTTTTAACGGCGGAGTTCTCTACTTCAAACTTGGGATTGGTCAACAACGGATAATTGCTGCCATTCACGTAAGTATATTCATTTTTATATGCCTCTGTTTCATAACCAAGCAAGGCATTCAAATAATGTTTGCCTGCGAACACCTTGTCATAAGTCAATTGGGTTTGGGTGTTCAGTTTAGAGGTATTCAACATGTATTTCTGATAAACTCCCTTTGCGGTACGTCCGTCATTTGAATTCGGATCCCACCAAGTAGAACTGGCATTTTGAGTAAAGTCGTAGCTGACAAGCTCCTTCAGTTTCAATCCGTCCATAACATCAAGTGTTCCCGACAAGGTGTTAAAACTTCTCGTCAATTTATTTTTATTCCACGTATGTCTATAGGCTCTTATAGGGTTAGCAAAAGAACCCATTGCCGGAAAATAGGTTGCCAAACTTCCGTCTTCATTGTATGGGTATGACGATGGGGAAACACTCATGGAAACAGCCATGATAGGACTGGCAAAACTTGTTCCTTCATTGATGGAGTTTTGGTCGGTATAAGAAAACAAAGAACTGGCATCCAAAGAAATTCTTCCGGCTTGATGAGAGACATTCAAATTACCAGTGATACGATCGAGATCGGAATTATAGGTAATACCATCCTGCTTGGTGTAGGATAAGGAGCTGTAATATTTCGTTTTATCACTTCCTCCCTGTGCACTGATGTCATAGTTCTGATACTTTCCTGTACGGAAGAGCAAGTCACGCCAGTTTGTCCACCCGGACCAGGGTTCTTTAGCATATTTGTCAATCTCTTTGTCAGCATATTCCTTCGCTTTTTCAGGTGTACTTCCTCGCGTATACAGCGAATAATTTTGCAGTCCCAAATAAAGTAACTCTCTGCGAGAAGCGCCATCCAAAACAGGACGATAGTTGATCGCCATATCAGAAAAGCCCCAATTCGATTTGACGTTAAATCTTGTCTTTCCGGCCTTTCCTTTCTTAGTCGTAATCACGACAACACCGTTAGCGGCGCGAGAACCGTATAAAGATGCAGCGGCAGCATCTTTGATTACCGTGATCGATTCGATATCGTTACTGTTCAATGTGGAAAGAATGCTGGTTCCGGCATTACTGTAACTGAATCCGGATACATCGCCCGATAGCATCGGCACTCCATCAATGACATATAGCGGATTATTGCCGGCATTAATCGATCCCATACCTCTGATACGGATACTTTCCGTAGCTCCGGGTTGTCCCGATATGGAATTAATCTGTACTCCTGCAACATTACCCGCTAATTTATCCGAGATATTTGTAACAGGTACATCTTTAACTTTTTCCGCATTAACAATGGCAGCCGATCCGGTAAACGAGCTCTTTTTAAAAGTCCCATATCCGGTAACAATTACTTCATCCAACATTTCAGAATCCGTAGTCAGTATGATTCTGATCTTAGGACTTACGGCTACTTCCAGTGTTTCCATACCTACATACGAAATGATAAGTTTGCCATCACTCGGGGCTGAAAGGGTAAACTTACCGTCTACGTCGGTAATCGTGCCTACATTGGTTGTACCTTTAACCAGAATAGAGGCTCCGATGACCGGTTCTCCATGCTCGTCGACCACGGTGCCCTGCACCTGCGTCTGAGCCATCAAAGACCCTGCTCCTATAAGGAGGAAGGCCATTAGCATAATGATTTTTTGTTTCATACTTTAAAATTGTTAACGATTAATGTTCTATAAATTCCTTCTTTGTTTTTCACTTTGTCAGCGGTCAGTCCTTCGGACGTTTAGTTGTTTAGTTGTTTAGTTGTTTAGCATTCGACTCAACAAATCAACATTTCAACACCTCAACATTCAAACGCCCGCAGGGCTTCACTTTCTCAGCGTTCAGCCATCAGCATTCAGCATTCGGAACATCGTAATTCGTAATTTGTCATTCGTAATTGTTCGTCAGCGTTCAGCCAACAAATCAACAACTAAACATCTAAACCACGCAACATCTCAACGCCCGCAGGGCTTCACTTTTCGTTTTTCACTTTTCACTTTTTTACTTATTGACCAGTGCCTGCACGTCGGCGCTCCACGGTCCGGTTTGTCCTTTTTTGTTGACCCATCGCAGGCGGTAGTACGCTACTTTGCCTCCGTCTGCTCCGTCGAAGAGCATGATATAGGGCGACGCGGTATCGGTTGCCACGTATTGCAGGTCTTTGGTCGACACGGGCGGGTCGCCATCGAGTTTCATCCAGATTTCGCATCCGTGCACGCCGGCCGGTTTGGCGCGGGAGGTCGGATTCTGGGCGTCGAAAAAGGAGATTTTGTGTTGAAAGCGGTCGGACATATCGACTTTGACGATCGGGGCCGTTGTGGGAGGTCCCGCGGAAGTTGGTACGCGGTCTTTGGGCGAGAGGCCCATGCGCACGCGGTCGTCCGGAGAGACATAGGGATTGTCCGTCACCCATGCCCGGATAAACTCACGCCATTGTTTTTCGTAGGTTCGTCGCGCCACGTTTTTGGCTTCCACATCGGCCTGCGAACGCGTTTTACGGTTGCTGGCCTTCACATACGCGGCGGCCCATGCTGTCTGTCCGTTTTTGAGCGACACCAGCATGTCGGCCGGGATCTTCCATGCTTCACTTTTTCCTTCGGCGAAGGAGAGGTTCTGTGCTTGCCAGTTGTTAAACTCGGCATCTGAGCGAGGTACATAATCTGCCATAATATTCATGTTTTTATGCCTGTACGACCGATGTTATCCATCTGTAATACAGGGAGGTTAGCAAATAAAAAGACGCATTTTCCCGAAAGGTTCGTTGGAGCAACGGAACATTCGTTCTTACCAACCGCGCGTCGGTATAATCGTACGCGCGGCTCGTTGCGTTCAACGGAGCTTCGGGGCGATGCAACGCGAGTTTGGGGGATGCTTGAAAAAGATTCGTTCTTTTCCACGCAAGTTTCGTTGGTCTCCCCCGGAGTTCGGGGCGATGTTCCGGCTCTTCGGGGCAATCTCCCCAAAACATCGGGGGAAAGAACGGAACTTGCGTTAGATCGCCAAAAAGTTTCGTTGCGTTCAACGGAACTTCGGTTGGAAGGAACAAAAGATCGGTGGAAGGCAACGGAACACCGGCTCGCAGGGCCTGAAATCGGCTGCGCTTCACCCGATGTTTTTTGGCATCCTGCCAATGCCGCGTTGTTTTCAACCGGCTTCGTGTCGGGGTGCACGAATCTTCGGGGCGTCGCAACGCAACCATTCCATGCTCCAACACGCTTCCGCGCGAAAAGGCGGCTACGCGTAAAGATATTTTTGTTAAATAATGTAAACGGGGGGGGGGGCAGATCGAGGCCGGCAGGTTCTCTTTCTTTCTTTCTGAAGAGTGCATACGAAGAGAACGAACATTCGACAGAATGTTATTCATCAGGATATTAGAATATGTGTTCTTCTCTTTCATGTCTCGTTTTTATGCGATTGACACTCTTTTTATTTCATACATTTGATGACAAAGATATAAAAAAATATCATATACAAACTTTTTTCTGACAAAGTAGATTTTTTTTCGTATTGTCAGCGGTCAGCCAACAAATCAACATGTCAACGAATCAACAACTAAACGCCCCGAAGGGGCATAACACCTAAACAACTAAACGTCCGAAGGACTGACCGCTTCGCAAAAAAACTTGCCCGGAACCTGCAAATGCAAGCCCGGGCAAGACGCTTATGGAAAAGATATGAAAAAACAAACCCACAGACAGCCATCATGCACCATGCACACGACTACCATCCGGGGCTTTGAGATAGATCGTTGCTTTTGTTTTTACCAAGTTTTTTTCGATATACTTTCATTCGCGTTTATTCTTTATATCTTTTTTTCTTTGCCAGCATTTCGTCAATGCGTACAAAGATGTACTTTTTTTGCATTAATTCGCGCATCAGGTCGTCCAATCGATTATAAAATTTATCCGTCCGCTTCGGGTCGGTGCCGATATGAAGAAGCAGAATAAAACCGTTCAGTCCATTTTCCGCCTCATACGAGAGGATGGAACGATGAATCGCTTCGGACGAACGATAATGCTTCATATCGGGTGTCGTGTAATCGGCGTTCGACTGTGTGCCCGGGGTGAAATTCACCACCTGCACATCCATCTCCTTGGCCCAGCGGCTTATCTCATGATTATACCACTCGTAAGGCGGCATAAAGAATCGAGGCGTTTCGATCTTCAATCCGGCTGCTTGCATCGCGGCATAGTTACGGTCGAGGTCTTGCTCGAAGACGGCGCGCGAAACGAGCGTCGAGTCACGCCGCAGCCAGTCGGCATAGAGCAAATGCTTGTCGGAATGGGGCGCCAGATAATGTCCTTCCTTTTGCAGCCGGCGAGCCACGTCGGGATATTTCCGATAGAAATCGCCCGTCAGGAAAAACGATGCCCGTGCTCGATGCTTTCTCAACGCTCGACGGATGACATCGGCGCCATCGGCATACTCGTGCCCGGTAAACACAAGCGCGATCTTCTTCTCCGTTCGGTCGCCTCGTACGATTCCGCCCTCCACCGTTTCGCACCGATGTGCCTGAGCGCTCAGATAGCCCAGATAGTAACAGAGCGATGCCGTCCCGTCCATCGTCGGCTCGTTCGTCGAATAGTCGGCATAATCATCGTGATAAACGACTACTTCTGACTGAAACGGCGCGTACCGGTCTTCTTTCGAGAGATGTACACCGATCAGGCTGCCGAATATCGACGCATAGATAGGACCATCGACAAGCCCACCGGTAACGGGCATTCCGTGCAGATGAGTCAAGGCCGAGTGCGGATCGGACGGCGTGTCTCCCTGTGCCGGATAGCCCACGATCATGCACTTTCCCCACGGGTTGCAGCCGAACAGCCAGTCGCGCATCGCAGTTTCGATTTCGAGAAACGTTCCGTCGCCCGTCAGTTCGTGATAGAGCCTGCACTGCGTGATGAACGCTACCGTGAGGTTGTTGGAGCACCAGATAAACGGGATGCCGTTGAGAAACGCGTCGCCCTGTGCCCGCTCTTTCACCCGCTGCAAACCGCTGCGCAGATTGCGGATAAACTCCTGCTTCGCTTTCGGATCATCTCCTTGCGCCGCTAACCGGTAATGGCCGAGGTTCACGAACGGATACCATTGATAATGACGAGCCGAATCGGCTCCCATCCATGGTGTTACGGGTTCCATCCGGCCGTATTGAACGGCCTGTTTCAGGTATTCTTTTTGTCCGGAGAGCGCATACATCCCGGTTGCGGCCAGCTGCATATCGTCGGCCCAGTTGTCCTCTTCGTAGAAATAAGGCGCCCCGCACGGCGCCGTCTGACATACGCCGGGATACGCCGCCCCTCTGCGATAAGCCTCCTCCGCCTTTTTGAGCAACAACGTGGAAAACTCAGGGTCATATTCAGATAACATGCTTGCGCCCAAAGCGAACGACGAAGCATATTTCCCCAAGGTCGAAGCGAGTCCCGTGCTCCGGTTCCGATGCTTTTTCAATCCTTGCGGCTTCGAACTGCAAAAATATACCGGACGCGCTTTGCCTGCCCCCCAACCGTAGTCGACGCGTTGGTCGGCCGGAAGCGTAAAGCCCGCATGGTCGCGGTCGTCGGCCAACTGGTTAAAATACGTAACCGAGTCGGGATTCATCTTCAGCAACCAGTCGAGTCCCCATCTGGCCTCGTCCAGAATATCGGGGATGCCGTTCGCACCCTCGTCCCCATTGGCCTGATGCCGGTCTCCAAATGCTTCGGGATGTTGCGAATATGCGAAAAGCATCTGGTACACGGCATGGGCCGATGTGGTAACGTATTGGAGGTAATCGGAGGCATCGTGCCAGCCGCCGGAAACGTCGAAGGGGATGTCGTCGCGTTTTCCGTCGGGGTCACCCACCGAAACGCCCCCATGCGTATGGCATGAGTCTTTCAGACAGGGATTATATCCGCACCGCTGCTGACGCATATACCGGAGCGGGATGTCCGCCGCCCCGGCATACACATCATACCCGATCCGGAACGGAAGGGATTGGCTGCCACCGGCACGCAGCACATACGTGCCGGGCGTCGTAAATTCCGAAAAATGAAGCCGTACCGACGACTCGAAAGCCGGCTGCTTTCCCGTACTTACGATCCTCCCTCCCCGATAGACCCTCTTACCGGTTTGTGCATCGGCCACTTCGAACGAATCGATCGTCTTCTTCTCTTTGCTCACCCAAACAGCTACCTTTACATCGTCAGGCAGATAGCCGATCTGGTTCACACGTACCCACGATTGAGCACGCGCTCCCAAAAAGAACAGCAACCAAACAGACGCACAAATTATTTTTCGCATAGTGAATATTTCTTGCTCAAAAAAGCTTTTATTCAAGAAGCTGCCCCACAAATCGGTTCATGAGGCACCTCATTATCCTCAACCGTTACAATGCCGTAAACTGTCTGACAGCAGACACCGGCTTTGCCGCACGCATGCCTGACAATACATGATGGTAACGCCGACCAATATATTCATTCCAATAGTCCGAATAGGTGATAAACTTACCCTTGGAATTCATAACTTGCAGCTCTTCGCCCGGATTGCCCGACGCATCTACAACTTTGATTCGGAAGTCTACTCGGCATTTTCCCGAAGAGTTATAGACTTCTTTTTTCAGTTGTACAACTTGCCATCCCGTCGCTTCACCGAAAGCAACCGGTTTGCCGACATCAGCCCACTGACTTTTTTCTTTTGTCTTATAATCTAATGTATACTGATACTGATATTGCAGCTTGAGATCGGTAGGAACTCCTTCTTTTTCATACAGAAAATTATAGAACTTGACCCAGCAAACAGAATCCGTATTCTCCGATACATTCGTTACATACGGATGACCGTTATCAAACACCATAGGCGGTTTATTAAAATCATATACAAACACATTTTGCTTACCTTTTTTCAGGGAACAAGTCTGATCATATACCAATTCCAGCTTCTTATCTTTATAGAGTTTGATCTGATTTTCTCCGATCTTCGCTGTATAAAAGCGCCCCACAGACCCTTTAGGCACGGCATTGTATGTTGTCAGAAGAGCCGCATTGTTGTTTACGTACACGTCATTATTGATCTCAATCTTATAGATATGATTGCTCGCTTTTGCATCGACAGGAACAAAATAGTGCAACTGAAACTCCGCCACGTCCGAGAGGTTGGTCGTATCATATTCCACCACATGCTTTTCACATGCTGCGAATCCCATTAAAAGAACCGTACAAAAAATATAGTTAAAGACTTTCATAGCGAATCGTTATTATAAATGAATAAATTATTTGACTGAAGCCGGCATTTCGCCCGGATAAGCAAACCAGGGTATCGAACATTGATAATTATCGGCCATACCGGATATCGGTTTTAGTGCCTCCAGAGACCCTTTATTCCACATGTATTCGGAATTATAACGCGGACGGATTCTGTAACATGGAGAACCCTCGTTCTTTACATTGTATGAACTTTTTCGTCCCTGCACCTGAGCCGGAGCCAGATAGAACCCTTTATATACTTTACTTGGATTCGTATCCCATTTCTGTGTAACGGTACTTATATCCCAACCGTTACCTTTCGAAGGATATTCACCGGTATACTCGATATCGTAATGATATTTCCGCATGTCTACCCATGCTTCGTGAGCGCCCCAGGGATAGAGAGCGATCCATTTCTGCATCATGATATGCGAGAGCGAAAAATCAGCCATAGGGAGCTTTTCAACAAAAGGACCGGCCAAGTATTCAGCGGCTAAATTATTGAAAACTTTCTTTGTGATTTTATCTCCTCCTTCGGCTTTACCCACCGTTCCCGGCATAAGGTATCGGGCGGTAAAATCGAGGTCTGCCTTTACTCCTTCTTTAAATGCTTCAAAAGCCTCGTTCTTCTTACCCATTTTCCAATAAGTTTCAGCCAGACAGAACTTAATTTCAGCACATGTCGTTAGAATATAAGGTGCTTCGTCATGATAGAGCCAACGACCCTTTCCATCATGCTTACTTCCCTGATATTCCGAAGCAATTCTTCGGCCGTAGTATGATGGAGCAGTACCAATCGGGCCACTTGCTCCGGTAAGCGATCCACCATAATACTTATACATCTTTACACTGTCTGCATTATCGATATTTTTATATTCCGGATCGCTTATCGTCGCTAACTTTGCCGCTACACGCGGATCGTAGTGTCCGGCTTCCGTTACCAGTGTATCGCAAATAATTTGCTTATCGGCAAGCTCGTACGGGTAGTAATCGTTTCCTTCCGTTCGCACTTTCTCTCCGGTACTTTCATCATATTTAGGAACAGTTCCCGTAAATACTTGCACAGCGTATTCGTGCTGAAAATAATCGTAACTAAGATTCTTTCTAGCCGTACCCCAAAAGTTGTTATAAGCACTATAAGGTGCACTCTGAGAGCCTCCGGCAATCTTTACGACCGCATCGTCGTCATGAGATTGAAACGATTTGGAGGCACATTGAATCAGCTCGGGAGCATAATCCGAAACAAAGTTTGTCTTATTCGACAAGGAGGCTAAATTGCGGACAAGGACAGCATAAGCAAATTTGATCCACTTTGCCTTATTCCCCTGATAAATAAAATCATTCGCACTGATTTTCGTACCATAATCTTTGTTATCTTCTTTTTCAAGCAGTTCAATCGCTTTGTAAGCCCATTCACGCACTTGTTTATAAACGTCTTTCTGGTAATCGTAATCGTGCGATAGCAATCCATCGACATAAGCCTGTTTCATCGGGAGCTCGGCGTGCTCTTTAGCAAGCATATCCCACGAGTAAGCCTTGATCGCATAGCCGATACCGGCAAGCGTCCAGTCTTCGGCTGCTAACGACTGGTTAATCATGTTTTCCAGATTCATACCTTGATTCCAGTAGGTCATACGCCAGATTTCACCGCAAGCATCACTTCCCTGTGCATAATAATGATTAGCAAAATTTGTATATGTAGAAGAAGTAGTCCCCATCATTTGGGTCATCGGTCCAAGACCTCTTATCTCATAATACACTCCATAATAAGACTGTTGTATTCCGGCCAGATACAAATATCCTTCTACATGGTCGGGAGCATCAATATTTTTGTTCACATCCAGATAATCTTCACAACCGGTCAGGAAGATAAAGAGGGATGCTACAATCATCGTTATTTTTTTCATCTCAGTAAGTGTTAAGTTTTTAATTAAACGTTAAGTTGAAACCGATCGACATACCGCGCGGATTCGGGATAGACCACACATCGTATCCTTCGCCACCGGTACCACCAGCTGCTGCCGATACCGTATTCCCGACGGCATCGATACCTGAATAGTTTGTCCACGTAAACAAGTCGTTCCCGGTAAGATGAATGCTTGCATCCGAAAGTACTTTTGTTTTTCTCAACCATTGGGATGGGAATCGATACATCAAACGCAATTCGCTCAAACGAACATAATGTACATTCTTTTCAAGCCAATCTTCATCTTTTCCCTCATAAACAGAAGAACCAAAGGTCGAATAATCTATTGCAATGGTATTCTTTGTGGGGTTATCCGAGTTTTCTTTTCCGTCTTTCAGGACACCGTTGAAGACAACCGGTCCACGTTCACGCAAATCGACCGACTCCCAGCTCGTCCCGTTCTCCATCATCGAACGTTTCGTGCCGTTCACTACGGTCGCTTTGTAGCGTCCGGAAAACATCGCCGACAAACGGAATCCTTTATAGCTTAAACTCGATGTGATCCCGAAACGGAGTTTCGGTTCTCTGTCGCCCAAGACACTCCATTTACTGTCGACCATAGGAATTCCGGTAGTCGGATCAATCAGGACCTGTCCGGCATCGTTGCGCTGATACGCCCGTCCGGTTAATGTCGTAATCGGATTTCCAACCATGATACCGTTACGAATATTTCCTGAACTCCAAGTCATCCAGTTATAATACTCGCTTACATTTTTGGGTAAAGAAACAACTTCCGAATGTGCTTGCGATAAATTAAGCCCCATATTCCAACGTAAGTTGTCTGCTCCGCGGATAATATCCACATCCACATGACTATCCCATCCCCAAGTATCGAATGTTCCGACGTTCATGTTATTCAAAACGAATCCGGTCGCATAACTGAGACGGAAGCCTTTCACGATCTGATCCGAACAATGTGTCGCGAAGTAAGTAAAATCAGCTACGATACGATCATCCCAGAAACGTCCTTCAAAACCGATCTCTCTGGAAGTCGTCATCTCCGGTTTCAGCTTTTTATTGGGTCCGGTGTATCCATACTTAAATCCACCACCCGTTAGTTCTGTAGCTTCCAATTGAGGATCGATTTCCAACGGTCCCGCATCTTTTCCCACACGAGCAATAGAACCTCTTATTTTAAGATAATTGATCATCTTGTTATCTTTGAGAAAAGGAAGTTCCGTCAGGATAAATGCCCCTTCTACCGCCGGATAGAAATAAGAATTATTGGCTTTGGGCAATGTAGACGACCAGTCGTTTCGTGCCCGGAACGTTAAAAAAGCCATATTGTTATATCCGAGTTCTATCTGCGATGAAAGCGCCTGAATACGCCGTTTCGTCGTACGCTTTATGGACGATACGGTTGCCGGCTCACAATTATTAATCGACTGAAAATCGGGAATAATAAATTTCGAACCGCTCGTACTTAAACGGGTAATCCCATTTTGGAGTTGGTGATATCCGAACTGAACAGAGAATGTAAACTTGTCATCGAAATATTTGTCATTATATCCGGCAAGTAAATTTAATGTCGGATCGGAAAAGTTCGATTTCGTCAAGACATAAGTTCCATCCCCGTTATTCGTTTTGAAATAATACGGATGTTTGGAAGTTTCAAAGGTTTGCATACCGACATCCCAACCCACTTGTGCTCTGAAGAACGCGTTCTTAATGGGAGTAATCGTTACGGAAGCATTCGAAATAAAACGATCGGATTCGTCGTAAAATTTATTCTTATGCAGTCCGAAAAGAGGATTCAACAAATCGGTATCGGTATAATAACGCGGATATCTCATGTGTGCACCGTCGGCCGCCAAATATTCCGACATATCATCAACCAGCGGCCACTTCATCGCTAAGAACAAAGGCCCGTCTACGCCACGCGGCACTTTCGTGTTTTGCGTAGAGGAGTACTGCATACTGCCTTCGAATTTCAGCCATGAGGTAATTTCTGCTTTTCCTGATAAACTCAAATTAAAGCGAGAATAGTCGGTCGTTTTAATTACTCCCGTCTGATTCAGGTACGATGCCCCTGCTCGCAACGTAGCTTTGTCACTTCCGGCTTCGACCGAAACATTATGCTTGTTACTGAATCCCGTCTGCAATACAGAGTTGAAATTATCATACAACGGCATTCCTTCGGGATAAAGTCCTCCGAAATGTTGAGTGTAATAATAATTGGTTGTTCCATAGGCTCCGTTGGCATATTTGGTCTGTATATCCGGATAACCGTATGCCTTATCCCAACGGAAAGTATTGCTGTAGGCAACGCGGCCCTTTCCTTTTCTTCCTTTTTTGGTTGTGATAATAATGGCTCCGTTCGACGCATCCGACCCATAAAGAGCTGCAGCCGCCGCTCCTTTCAATACGGTCATGGATTCGATATCTTCAGGATTAAAGTCATTTCCTCGCGAAGCAAAATCCAGGTTTCTCGGAGAAAATCCACCCCCTACGCTTGTAGGGTCAAAGGTGCTGTTGTTCATAGGAATACCATCTACCACATACAACGGTTGGTTATTTCCGGAAATAGAGGTTAAGCTACGCAATACAACGGTGTTGGAAGCACCGGGCGCTCCACCGGAAGAGCTGACGGTCATACCGGCCACACGGCCCTGCAACGCTGAAATAAAGTTGTCGCGTCCCGATTCAATAATATCGGAGGCTTTTACATTTTGCACCGAAGATCCCACCGCTCGTGCCACACGCTTCATACCGAACTCAGCCGTAATTTCTACTTCGCCAAGCATGGTAGCATCTTCCTTTAAAACAATTTTTAAATTGGGAGTAGCCACAACTTCCTGCGTCTTCATTCCCACATATGATACGACTAACCGTGCATTTGCAGGAACCGACAAGTTGAAATTTCCATCTAGATCTGTAACCGTTCCTTGCTCCGTCCCTTTGACCAGGATCGAAGCACCGATAACCGGTTCTCCTTTCTCGTCTGTTACGTTACCCGTTATACGGGTTTGTGCCATTGCAACCCCCACACTCAATAAGAATATGGAGAGTAATAGTTTCATTTTTCTTCCCATGGTACACTTTTTTATCATGATACAATTTGTTTTTCAAGTTTATAGCCTACAAAAAGGGCCTTTATTTGTTTTTCATCTTTGGTTTTCATGGAGATCTTTTTTTCAGGATTGAGGTGTTCGGTAAGCGATGTGTAGCACATCGGTTATTCCGAACACCTCAAGATGGATTATGATTTAACTTTTCATTTTTATGAACAAATATCTTTTTAATTAAAAGCAGTCCATGCTTTCGTCTGAGTCAGCTTGAAGCCTTTATCTTCATACGCCTTGATATCGAGTTTTCCAACAGGATAGCAATACGCCTCATCTCCAAAAACATTTCTGGGAGCAAATTTCGGCAATACATAGAAGCCCACCATGTCAGCAGCGTTTGTACCGTCGAACGTGACGATCGTTCCGTCTGCCTTACGTACTTTCAACAGATTGGCTTTCGTATATTTTCCCGTTTTCGGGTCAGCCGCTACAAAGTCAGGCAATTCTTTCGGGAAATCGACCCAAGGACCGCATTGAGTATCAACGTTTTTGGAATTATCCATGTACTGAATCTTTGCCCAACGTTTGATGTCGTGTAGACGGGTATGTTCAAAGATAAATTCCATACGGCGCTCTCTTCTGATTTCCCATAAAAGCGCAGACACATCGGCCTCTTTTTCGGGATCTTCAGGTAAGGAGGCCAATAACAGAGGTTCTGTTTGTTTCACTCCTTTTTTTACGGCATAACTGTCCAACGGACGCTTACGGATTGCATTAATCGATTTATCCAAGTCTCCCTGCGATACAGCTTCGCCTCCGAATGATTCGGCAAGCTCTTGTTTCGCTTCGATCCAATTCAATACAACTTCGGCATAACGAAGTACCGGCGCGTCATTTACATTATCGATACTTTTATATTGTCCCGGTAAACTTGCATGGTTGCCCGTTCTCCAGTAAGATGCCCCTTCACGGCTGATAAATTTGTTTCCGTAGATCAACGTGGATGAGTTGACATTGACCGTGTCGTAGAAGGTCGCTTCGAAACGCGGGTCACGCGTTTTGCAAAGCGTAGCCAAATCAAACTTCGCGGCTCCGTCTACTGACGAGTTTGAATAAACTTTTCCGTCGTTGCAAATAAAAGACTTTATCAGCGCCAGATTGACCCCCGACTGAGATTCGGTACCGTTCGAATAGGAACCGATGCAATGCGAAACTCCTACGGCCTTATCGTAATGGCGATACAGGATGACTTCGGGGTTACCGGCCAGATTATCCGATCCGAACAACGACCTGAAATCACTTCCAAACTTATATTTTCCGCTATTCATCACGACTTCAGAGGCCTCTTTACAGAAAGTCAGGTACTTCTGTGCGCGCTCCATATCGAGACGATGGTATTTCTGCCACGTGCCTTCATACAGCATGATACGAGAAGCAATCGCAGCCACAATCATCTTGTTTACGTTCATCGCTCCCTTATCGTTAGCCCGAACACCGGCCAAAGCCGCTTTCAAATCATCATACACCTTATCCATTACGACACCTCTGGGGTCTCTGTCTTTATAAAGATTCGCAAAATCTTCGGCGTCATAATCTTTATCAAAGTACGGAATATCCCCGTACGTAAGGACCAGTCTGTAATGCTGGTAAGCGCGGAAGAAGCGAGCTACTCCCATCCAATGGTCGAATTCCTCTTGCGTCAATTTATCTTTCATACGCTCTTCCATACGCATGATCATGATGTTCGCCTTTTTAACCCAGGAATAGTTCCATTTATCGCCCAATGCCTGTCCGTCCCACGCATCGTCTGTTTTCACTTTCGTAACCGTATTCGGAACCGAGTTGGGGAACGATAATTGTTGTCCTTCAGTCGAAAAGTCGTCACAGAAATCATATCCTCTCAGTGGCGTCCAACTGGCGGCCCATCCACTGTTATATCCATTGAAGAACTGCGGGTAGAATTCATTGGCATACATGCGCAAATCATTCTCATTACGCCAATAGTTCTGATCTTCGAATTTTGTCAACGGAGGCCTGTCCAAAAAACTGTCGCTGCAAGCAGAGAAGAGCAACGTGACAAAGCCAGATAAGATACTATATATAATCTTTTTCATATGCTAAACTAATTAAAATGTTAACTGAACACCGAATGACATGGACTTAAATGTAGGAATACTTAATCCGACCCGTTCGGCATTTCCTTTATCATAGAATGGAGTAGCTCCGGGAATTACCTCCGGATCGAGAGGCAAGCCTCTGAGATGATCGAAGGTAAAGAAGTTTTCCAGTGACGCGTATATACGAGCATTCTTCATGTATGCTTTTCCTGCAAGTGCTTCGGGAAGCGTATACCCAAACGTAATGTTCTTAACGCGCAGATAGGCCATATTAAGCAGGTATTTATCCTGAGGACGCATATTGTATGCATCTTTTGAGTTGGCCATATTCCACGGACGAGGATAGAATGCTCCGGTATTTTCTTCCGTCCAATAATCTTTCGCGAACGATTTGGCCATCGCTCCATCAGACGTATTGAAGCCGGGAATAGAAATGGAAGAGCTTCCCCACAATTCACGTTTTCCAACACCTTGCATAAAGATCGAGAAATCAAATCCTTTATAATCTGCGCCCAGTCTGATTCCGTATTCAAATCTCGGGGTCGTATTCCCGATCTTCTCCTTGTCGCCATGATCATGGATATCCGAAGCCCCTTGATCGATTTTGCCGTCACCATTGACATCCTTAAACTTTACATCGCCGGGACCAAAGATAAAGTTCCCGCTTTGCAAATAATCCTGATATACCCCGTTCGGGTCTTTTAGTTTATTCACAACTTTTGCTCCCGCTGTTCCTTTGGCAACTTCTTTCCCGTTTAAAGCATATGTTTTAACGAGTTTTCCTTCACTATCATATACAAAATCATCTTTCTGATACAAGCGGTCGGTTCGATAGCCCCAGATTTCCCCGTACGTCTTTCCGTTATAATTGGCTTCAATACTTCTGGAACTACCATACTGCGTAATTTCAGTCAACGCATCGGAGAGGGTTAGCATTGCATTTACCCCCAAGCCGTTTTTAAATTGATGACGGTAATTAACCGACAGCTCCCAGCCGTACGTACGCAAGTTACCAAAATTTCCGAGCGGAGCTTTAGAACCGAAAGTAGCCGGGACACCTTCCATAGGTACAATCGTATTCTTCGTATCTCTCCGATACCAGTCGAACATAACGTCTAATTTTCCTTCTATCAAAGACACGTCAAATCCGAGGTTTAACGATTCGATATCCTGCCAGGTAATGGAAGCCAATACGGAAGAAGGAATTCCTACATACGTCAACTTCTTTCCCGAAGCATCGAGCCAGCTTCCCTGGCCGGATTCCATCAAAGAGAGATACAACGTATTCTCGACCGTCTGGTCTCCGATTTGCCCCCAAGATCCTCTGAGCTTTAACGAGGCCAGGAATGGTTTGCTCCATTCCATCCATGCCTCTTCACTGACACGCCATCCGGCCGAGAAAGAAGGGAACCATCTCCATTTCAAATCCGTCGGAAATTTGGATGTTCCGTCGTAACGCAGATTGGCCTCGAACAAGTAACGACCTAAGAAATCGTAATTGATACGGCCATAATAACCCAACTGAGATTCCCAACCTCTGTCGCCACCTGCTTTTTCTTCACCGGTAGCCAAATCGAATTGAGGATTATGGATATTACTCAACTCTTTTTTCTGCGACCAGTTCGATACAAAACGGGAAGATACCTGATTGACACCAGCCATGAATTTAAAATGGTGAGTATCGTTCAGATTCAAGTTATAAGTCGTATACGCATTGAACGTATTCTGATGCCAATTCTTTGCCTCCCGATAAACGAGATCAGGAGTAGAACCTGCCCCCGTATACGTTACATAATTCAAATCATACGCCGGCATGGCTCCAGCTGCTCCTGCGTCAATCACTTCTCCTTTTCCGTTCACATACACCTGATTACCATCTTTATCCAATCGTTTAATGGGAGCACCCCAGGTATCTGCGGCCGAAAATCTTGTTCCGTTCTGCTCAAATGCATATTCGCGGTTGGCATAGGTATATTGCAGATCAGCAGTCCAGTTCTTCATAAGATTAATATGCGTCCCCAAGTTCACGCTGAAATAATTATTCATTTGCAACCCGGTGTTGGCATCATGGATTTGCTGTTCGGGACCACGCATCAGATATCCGCGATCATCTCGTCCGAAAGGTACGGTCGGTCCCCAACGATACATATAATACCACGGGTCTGCCGATTTTGTTCCGGTAACATAAGGAAAACGCTTCTCTTGCTTCGAGAAGATCATACCGGCATTAACCGAAATGACTTTGCTTACCTCGATATCCAAATTGGTAGAAGCATTGTAACGTTTAAAATCGTCATGCTTCGCCGGCTTGGTCATACCATTCTGATTCAAATAGCCCAATCCGACATTATAGCCGATCTTTCCGCTTTTTCCATTCAAAGAAAGATTGTGGTTCGCTGAAGGCGCCCACTCTCTGATCATATAATCATACGGGTCATACGTTCTCAATCCGATTTTACGCCCTTGTGCGTCTACGTACCAGTCGCGTCCGTATACTGTCGGATCATCAACCCCTAATTTTCCGCCATATTCTTTCTGCCATTCCTTCATTCGTTGCAACCCTTCGGGGGTAACATAGTACGGCCAGCCCGAAACGGTTTTTCCGCCATTCAAGGCCGCGATCATATTGTACTCCATCCCCTCGAGACCGGCCATTTCCATTTTTAAGGCCGGGTTCTGCCATGCAAAATTGCCGGAGTATGCAATATTCAAGCTCTCCTGCTTAGCGCCTCGTTTGGTCGTGATCAGCACTACCCCGAAAGCGCCTTTGGCTCCGTAAATGGATGCCGAAGCTGCGTCTTTCAATACGGAAATCGATTCGATATCGTCCGGGTTGATAAACGAGATGCTCGGTACCTCGACGTTATCGACCAAAATCAGCGGAGCCGAAGAGCCTTCGAACGATCCGATCTGTCCACGAATCTTGATTCTGGGATCAATCCCGACTTCACCATTCGGTACCACGACCGATAATCCAGGCGTTGTTCCTTGCAGACCGCGTCCCACATCTGCGATTGGACGGGCTCCCAATGCTTTGCCGACATCGACAGAGGCAACGGCTCCGGTAAGGTTCACTTTCTTTTGCGTTCCGTACCCCACCACAACGACTTCGTCCAACAATTCCGTGTCTTCCTGAAGTACGATACGCATCGATGCACTGGCTGTCACTTCCTGCGTACGATACCCTACGTACGAAATCACCAATTTAGCACCCGATTTTACGTTCAGGGCAAATCTTCCGTCGATATCCGTTATCGTACCATTTCCTGTTCCTTTTTCCAATACACTGGCTCCGATAACGACTTCACCCTTTTCATCAACGACTGTTCCGCTGATGCTTACGGACGGATTCTGTGTATCAGTTACATGTAGACCGACAGGCCTGTCGGCTTTCGCAAAATGAGGCGTTCCTCCTAATAACGCGGTGATTGCGCAAATTGCAACAATCCTGTCGTAATACATGCTTCGTTTCTTTACGTTTACCATATTAATTATGCTTTTAATGATTGTTTGTCAATGGAGTATGCAATATCCGAAAAACATGATGTACGAATGAATTTCCAGTTCGTAACGATATGGGTGCTTTTCAGATAAATCATTTCCATAGGCTCTCTTTTTTAAAGGGGTTATTTATTCTTTCCTGTTATGTTAATTGTCAAGTATTACATTAAATATATGTTCTCGTTGTTTCTATTCCTGCTTCCTCTTTATACAATTAAAAGTGTACTTTTACCGTATTTTGTACAAGCAAAGGTATACTATAATTTTTACATTAAGAACTTTTATTCCGTTTTTTTATGAATTAGACTTAATATTTAACAAATCAATGTTTGAAAAATAAAAATAAAAAACCGTGCAAAGAAACAAAAATAAGCAGTGAATCAGCTTCCGGCATCATCCGGAGGGAAGGCATGGTATTTGATTAACCCACCCATAGGAGTCTCTTCGACCACACTTAACTCTACTCCGAATTCCTTTCCAACTTGATGCAGTAAATCCGCGTAATTATATGCCACTGATCCGACAAAGCGAATCGGGTAATTCAGATAGTCATATTGCATCACATTACGCAGGAAAAAACTCCGGAGATTCGTTAACAGCAACCCTTTTACATAATCAAATCGAAGGTAATCAGCTAAAAAGCATGACTGTTCAGCTAAGAAACGGTTAGGAAACGGCCGATTATAAACAGCATCCATTACATCGTGAGGCGTCAAGTCGTACTTTTCGAAGAAGTCATCGATCAGCACTTGAGGAGCAAGTTTTTTCAAGACATCCGAGAGAAATTGCTTTCCTAGCGCAGCCCCACTCCCTTCATCTCCTAAAATATATCCGCCGGCGCGTACATTCTTAACGATTGTATATCCATCATAAAAACACGAATTCGAGCCCGTGCCCAGAATGCAGGCAATCCCGGATTCGTGCTGAAACAGCCCCCGAGCGGCAGCCAGCAGATCGCTTTCCACGTAAGCCGGCGTCTTGAATTGAGCAACCAAGGAAGCCTCTACAATACTTTTCTTTTCGGCCGAGGTACACCCCGCTCCATAAAAAAAGACCTGCTCCAGCTTGCGCTTAAAAAAAGAGTCCGGCAGTCCTAACCTAACACTCCGACTAATTTCTCTTCTCGTTTGAAAAAAAGGGTTTAGTCCTTCGGTAAAAACACGTTGTACCAAATGCTCTCCTTCCACCAACGCCCACTCTGTCTTTGTCGATCCGCTTTCCGCTATTAATTTCATTCCGATTAAAGATGCTGTTTGAAATACAAAGATAGCAGTTTTTTTCACAACTATCTCGAAGTCTATTTTTTCTCAAACACATTAATCGCAGCTCTTTAGTTGTTTTATCCGGACAGATAAGCAACTCGGTTAATCATAGACAAATAGCCATTATTTTTACATTGACATATAAACCTTTCATACCAAATGCAATACACACCAAACAAGTTGTATTGAAGAAAAAGCCCCGAAAAAAACATGTTTAATCAGAGTAGATTTGCAACCTCAATCTGTAAATTAATGAGTATAATTCGAAAATTATCGGAATCTTTGTTTCCGATATTAAAACAAAGATGTATCTTTGTCCGTAGTATAACGAAAGAAACATATCCACCGCGTGAGGAAAAGCATATACATTAAATTATATAGCAAGAGGAATAATCGCCCTCTTTCCGAACAGTGGATATATCAAGAAGCAAATTTATTCTTATAGATGAGACATAAAAAAGCAGCCGAAAGATTCGGGCATAAGATAAAGTTTTCATGGTGGGTGATCTGTTGTTGTCTCTTTTCGCAGGCTATACAGGCACAAACCTTTCCGAAGAACGTACAGGAACAAATAGGTAGCTATTTAACCGCTTTTTCGAAAAAGGAAGTTTCGATCGGCAAGATTACGATCGACTCGGTCGATATACGAAAAAATCAGATTGTTCTTTTTGCCAATACGAATTGTTCTTATCTCCCTTTTCGGGAAGATAATGTGGCTGAAATATACCGTAACATTAAAAGCCTCCTGCCTGAGGAATATAAAAAACATGGCGTTCAGATAAAAACAGAGCATCACCCCATCGAAGAACTTATACCTCTTGCGTTCAGGACAAAGAGAGACAACAAACAAAAGACATTCCGTCAGGTGGTCAGCAAGCCGTTAGTGACCCGGCTCTCTGTTCATTACTCGCCGAAATACGGATTGCAAAACCGGCACATCGCTCTTTGGCAAAGTCATGGATTCTATTACGAGTCGAAGCTCAACCGCTGGGAATGGCAACGTGCACGTACGTTCCAGACCGTAGAAGACTTATATACGCAAAGCTTTGTCTTACCTTATTTGGTTCCGATGCTCGAAAGCGCCGGTGCAAATGTGCTGATTCCGCGCGAACGTGACGTACAAACAGCGGAAATCATCATCGATAACGACGGATGCCGGAACAACTCGCACTACGTCGAACACACGGCAACGACCAGCTGGCGCACGGGAGAAGCCCCCGGATTCGCTCATCTGCGCAATCACTATATTGATTTTGAGAATCCTTTTCGGGAAGGGACCTGCCGGGTAACGGAAAGCATCCGAAAAGGGGACGAGAGTCGTGCCGAATGGATTCCCGACATCCCTGAAAAGGGCCGGTATGCCGTTTACGTCTCTTACCGGACATTCGCGAACAGTACAATGGATGCACGTTATACCGTATATCACGGGGGGAAACGCTCCGAGTTCTCCGTTAACCAGCGAATGGGCGGAGGGACATGGATCTACCTTGGACATTTCGACTTCGACCAAGGTAAAAACGATGCCAATAAGGTGGTGTTAAGCAACCGGTCGTCCGAGTCCGGTAAACTTATTTCAGCCGACGCCGTTAAAATAGGAGGAGGATACGGAAACATCGCGCGGGGAACTTCGCATGATGCAATGATAACGAGCAATGTCAAAAGCTCGGATGCACCGGATGCGGCCGAGATGCTCCCGGCCATCGACAGCCCCAACGAAATCAGCGGTTATCCGCGTTTCACCGAAGCGGCACGTTACTGGATGCAATGGGCCGGTATTCCCGACACGATCTATTCCGACAGTCAGGGAAAGAATGACTATACAGACGATTATCGTTCACGCGGCAAATGGGTAAATTACTTGTGTGGAGGTTCATCGCTCAACCCGAATGAAAAAGGACTGAATATCCCCATTGATCTGGCTTTCGCCTTCCATTCCGATGCCGGAACAACACCTAACGACTCGATTATCGGTACGCTCGGCATCTTCTTCACCGACGTGTACGACGGACAATATACCAATGGCGCATCACGCTATGCCGCACGTGAGTTGACCGACCTGATTCAGAGCCAGATCGTCAACGATATTCGGGCACTGCACGAACCGCGATGGAGCCGGCGAGGCATGTGGGATAAACCGTATTCCGAAGCACGCACACCCCGCGTACCGACCATGCTGCTGGAGCTGCTCTCGCATCAGAACTTTGCCGATATGCGCTACGGAATCGATCCCCGTTTCCGGTTTACCGTCAGTCGTGCCATCTACAAAGGGATGCTCCGGTTCATTTGTTCCCAATACGCGCAAAAATACATCGTACAACCGTTGCCGGTTGATCATATGCGCCTGCAATTTGTCGGCCAGAACGAAGTTGAACTCTCATGGCAGGCCGTATCCGACCCGTTGGAACCTACGGCCGAAGCTCAACAATACATTGTTTACACACGCATCGGTGATGGGGCTTTCGATAACGGTACGGTCGTCAAAAGGAACTCGTTCCGGAATATACAGTCGCCCGGTATCATCTACAGTTATAAGGTCACAGCCTTGAACGAAGGAGGTGAAAGCTTCCCTTCCGAAATCCTCTCGGCAGCACGTGCTATAAACGAAAAAGCAACCGTTTTGATTATAAACGGATTCGACCGGATCTCAGCACCGGCTGATTTTACCGGCGACAGCATTGCCGGATTTACGGATTGGATCGACCACGGCGTACCGTATATCCATGACATCAGCTATGTAGGCCCCATGAAAGAGTTCCGGCGGTCGATTCCTTGGATGGACGATGATGCCGCCGGGTTCGGTGACAGCCACTCAAACTGCGACACGTTAGTAATCGCCGGAAACACGTTCGACTACCCGTCGATACATGGCGCTTCCATTTTAAAAGCCGGTTATTCGTTTGTTTCTTGCAGCAACGAGGCGGTCGAATCGAAACAGCTCACCTTGAGCAACTATCCCATTGTCGACCTGATTCTGGGAAAACAACGTCAAACGAAAATGGGACGTGGCGGCGTTGTCCCCTTACAGTTCAAAACCTTCAGTACCGCGTTACAGGAAGCCATAACGGCTTACTGTCAATCGGGCGGTCACATCTTTGTATCGGGCGCTTATGTCGGTTCCGACTTATGGGATCACCCGGCAGCTTCACCGGCCGATCGCGATTTTGCCACAAATACGCTCCGTTTCCAGTGGCGCACGGGGCAAGCCGCCATCACGGGCGAAGTTAAAAGCCCTCCGTCGCCTTTCTCTGTCTTTTCGGGCCGATACAATTATCATCATGTGCTGAACAAAAAAGCCTATGTAGTCGAATCGCCGGATGGTATCGAACCTGCCGGTGAGGGCGGACATACAATTTTACGCTATGCCGAGAACAATATCAGCGCGGGTGTGGCTTATCGGGGCAAATATAAAACATGCATCATAGGTTTTCCCTTTGAGTCGGTTCGCACCGGCGAAGAGAGAGACCGGCTAATGCAATCGATACTTACATTTTTTAATCAGAAATAAGAACGAATAAAAAGCAAAACGATATGAGAGCAAAGATAACCTGCTTCATCCCGATGGAAGATGAAGCACAAGTACGCAAAACAATTGCAGCACTGAAAAGCAGTCCCCAGACAGGTCCCATTTATCTGCTTGCCGCAGAGCCTCGGCCTTCGATAGACAGATGTGAAACGATAACGGTTTCATCGCTTTTCGGCAGCGAAACGATCCGGATGATAACCGAAAAAGCTGAAACAGCCTATACACTTTTCTATACGAAATATTCGACACTGGCCTTAGGCTATTTCGCTCTGGAACGCATGGTGCAAATCCTCGAAGATACACAGGCCGGAATGGTGTATGCCGACCGGTATCAGACGGAAGGGATGACGCAGAAGCAGGCGCCGGTTATCGATTATCAGATGGGAAGCTTGCGCGACGATTTCGATTTCGGGTCTGTGCTTCTGTTCCGTTCCGAGGCCTTGCGCGAAGCTGCCGCACGCATGACATCACCCTACCGGTTTGCCGGACTGTATGACTTGCGGTTAAAGTTATCTCAAAAGAATGCGCTGGTACATATCAATGAATATTTGTATACCGAAGTCTTGTCCGACACGCGTAAGAGCGGCGAGAAGATTTTCGATTACGTAGACCCGAAGAACCGTGACGTACAGATCGAAATGGAGCAAGCTTGCACGGAGCATCTGAAAGAGATCGGCGGATACTTAGCTCCTTCGTTCGGGTCAATCGCTTTCGATGCCGGACATTTCGAATACGAGGCTTCAGTGATCATTCCGGTGCGCAACCGTGTGCGCACTATCGAAGATGCGATTCGCTCCGTATTAAATCAACAAACAACATTCAAATACAACCTGATTATCATTGATAATCATTCGACCGACGGAACAACCGATGCCATCCGCAAATACACCTCCGACGAGCGCGTGATCCACCTGATTCCAGAACGAACCGACCTCGGAATCGGCGGCTGCTGGAACACCGGTGTACATCACGAATCCTGCGGTAAGTTTGCCGTACAGCTCGACAGCGACGATGTATACAAAGACGAACATACGCTGCAGAAAATGGTCGATACCTTCTACGAACAACAATGCGCCATGGTCGTAGGCACATACATGATGACGGACTTCCATATGCAAATGATTCCGCCCGGCATCATCGATCACAAAGAGTGGACCCCCGACAATGGCCGCAACAACGCGCTTCGCATCAACGGGCTGGGGGCTCCGCGGGCATTCTACACGCCGCTGCTTCGCGAGATTAAAGTGCCCAATACGAGTTACGGCGAAGATTATGCGCTTGGTCTGGCTTTCTCGCGCCGTTATCAGATTGGCCGTATCTATGATGTGGTGTATCTTTGCCGCCGCTGGGAGGATAATTCCGATGCGGCACTCGATATTGTAAAGATGAATCATCATAATGTATATAAAGACAGGATACGCACATGGGAACTGCAGGCGCGTATCGCGATGAACAAAAACGGGGAGCAATGATACAGGATTCCGTAGATAAGCTGTTTGAAGAGCAGCTGGCCGTGTGGACACTGGCCGGCAATAACTATCGTGCATTGGATCAAGTGCGGACGAAGTACTTCGAAGACGGAGCTTCCTTGTACAAGGTGCAATTCAATCCCGCACGCATCACCTCTTCGTCGGCCAAGGTCGATACGCAATCCATCCGTGCCCGAGCCTGTTTCCTCTGTCCGCACCACCTGCCGGCCGAACAGCGGGGGCTCGCCTTCAAAACGCGTTACCAGATATTGGTCAACCCATTCCCAATTTTTCCGCGCCATCTGACGATCCCCGAGATGCAGCATGTCGACCAGCGCATCGAAGGACGCATCGACGATATGCTTGATCTGGCACAGGCGCTCGACCGTTATGTGGTGTTTTATAACGGTCCCAAATGCGGAGCATCGGCGCCCGACCATTTTCATTTTCAGGCAGGAAACAAAGGTCTGTTGCCGGTAGAAGAAAACTCGCGACGCGGAATATCCGGCGAGGTTCTCCGATACAACGATGCCATTCTCTGGTATGCCGATCAGACAGCTGCACCGAGATTACTCATCGAAGCTACGGAGAAAGCAAACGCGATCCATCTGTTTGAGACCATTTACGGAGCGATGACGCCGGATGAAGCTTCCGGTGAACCGATGATGAACTTGCTGGCATGGTATGAAGAAGGTAAATGGTTCATGTGTATCTTCCCGAGAGCAGCCCATCGGCCTGCCTGCTACTATGCCGAAGGAGAAGAAAACCTCCTCATCAGTCCGGGATCGGTAGATATGGGGGGAGTGTTAATTACCGTACAGGAAAAAGATTACGATAAGATTACCTTGCAAACCATCTGTCAGGTGATGGAAGAAGTCAGCATCCGACCGGAAGATTTCCGTCGGTTACAACAACAGATTAAAGAAAACGTATAAGAAAAAGCTATGACAGAACCAAAAGTAAAAGTCGGCATCCTTTTCGAGCCGGAGATCGAATTTGTCTTACTGGCCCCGTATCGCATCAATGGCTGTGAAGTGAGCGGTGCGCAGACGGTAACGTATAAAGACGGTCGAATCGCCTGGCAAGATCGCCTGTACGACGAGTTGTTGTTCGAGCCGGCAGATGCCTTGTCGGGAAATTTCGAAATTCGGGATGTAACGATCGGGATTAATTTTCATTGGGAGCGTAAGGAAAATCAACGTTTTCAGGGCGCCTTCCATGTGATTGTCGAAAACGATAAACTGACCGGCATCAATGTGATCGGAGTAGAAGATTATCTGATCAGCGTAATCTCGTCCGAGATGAGTGCAACGGCTTCACTCGAACTGTTGAAAGCGCATGCCGTCATTTCACGAAGCTGGCTGTTGGCGCAAATGGAAAAAAACAAAGCGCTTGCCGACGGACAAGATACGTATACGACATGTATACAAACCGATGAGGAGTTAATCAAATGGTACGACCGGGAGGATCATCTTCGCTTCGATGTCTGTGCTGACGACCACTGCCAGCGCTATCAGGGAATCACCCGCGCTTCGACAGAGACCGTACGGGAAGCTGTAGCCGCTACCCGTGGCGAGTTGCTGATGTACGACGGAAAGATTTGTGACGCCCGTTTCTCGAAATGTTGCGGAGGCGTCTTCGAAGAATTCGGGAGCTGCTGGGAGGAAGTCGAGCATCCTTATCTGGCAAAACAGCGTGACAGTAAAACCGTGACGGAATTACCCGATCTCACCGTCGAAGCCGAAGCCGACCGATGGATACGTACATCGCCCGAAGCATTCTGCCATACCGCCGACGTGAAGATTCTCTCGCAGGTACTCAATCATTACGATCAGGAGACAACACAGTTTTATCGTTGGACGGTGACGTACGGACAAGACGAATTGGCGACGCTGATCCGCGAACGATCAGGCATCGACTTCGGCCGGATTATCGATCTGATACCGGTCGAACGCGGCACATCCGGACGGCTGATCAAGCTGAAAATTGTGGGTAGCAAGCGCACATTAACCATCGGAAAAGAGCTGGAGATACGACGCACGCTATCGACGTCGCACCTGTACAGTTCTGCCTTTGTGATCGATAAAGCCGACATCTCGGACGGCATCCCGGGGCGTTTCACCCTGACCGGCGCGGGATGGGGGCATGGCGTAGGGCTCTGCCAGATCGGCGCAGCTGTCATGGGCGAGCAGCAATACCCTTACGATAAGATTCTGTTACATTATTATATCGACGCATCCATCGAAAAAGCATACGATTAACTAAAACAAACAACAAATGAAAACAGAGAAAAGAACGAACGCGTGGGGATGGGTGCCGACGCTTTACTTTGCGGAAGGACTGCCTTATGTAGCCGTGATGACGGTAGCCGTCATCATGTATAAACGTTTAGGACTTTCAAATACCGAGATCGCACTCTACACCAGCTGGCTGTATCTGCCGTGGGTGATCAAGCCGTTTTGGAGTCCGTTCGTCGACCTGCTGAAGACGAAACGCTGGTGGATCGTCAGCATGCAGCTCCTCATCGGGGCGGGGTTCGCAGGCATCGCATTCTTTATCCCCACCGACTATTACCTGCAACTGACGCTCGCGTTCTTCTGGCTGCTGGCGTTCAGCTCGGCGACGCACGACATTGCGGCGGACGGTTTTTATATGCTGGGACTTACTTCGGGCGAGCAGTCTTTTTTTGTCGGTATCCGTAACACGTTTTACCGGTTGGCCAATATCTTCGGACAAGGTATTCTCGTCATGTTTGCCGGATGGTTCGAAACCGGACCGCTGTTGGCCGACACATCTCTTCGCATACCGATGGCATGGAGCATCACGTTCTATCTTCTGACGGCCATCTTTATCGGACTGACGGTATACCATCAATTCATCCTTCCCAGGCCCGACAGCGACGCAAAAAGAACAGGAGTAACTGCAGGTAAGTTATTGGAAGACTTTTTCCGTACATTCACGTCGTTCTTCAAAAAGAAAAATCTGGGGTTGATGTTCTTCTTCCTGCTCACGTATCGATTGGGAGAATCGCAGCTGGTCAAAATAGCGTCTCCGTTCCTGCTCGACAGTCCCGAGGCCGGCGGGCTGGAGTTGTCGACGGCGACCGTGGGGATGATTTACGGAACCATCGGCGTCATCGCTTTACTGCTGGGCGGTATATTGGGCGGTATCGTCGTTTCCCGGCACGGTTTCAAACGCTGGATACTGCCTATGGCACTGGCAATCAATCTCCCCGACCTGCTCTACGTTTACCTCTCGGCCGCGATGCCCGATACATGGCTTGTGATTATGTCGGTAGCCATCGAACAGTTTGGATACGGTTTCGGATTTACGGCTTATACCTTATACCTCATTTATATCGCCGAAGGCGAACATAAAACGGCGCATTATGCGATCGGCACCGGCTTTATGGCGATGGGGATGATGTTGCCCGGTATGATAGCCGGATGGATTCAGGAAAATATCGGATATACGAACTTTTTCATTTGGGTGTGCTTCTGTACCCTGCCGGGTATCATCGCCTCCCTCTTAGTTAGAAACAAAATAGCGCCCGATTTCGGGAAGAAAATCAAATCATAATCGACGAATGAAACGTATTCATATCATTGTATGGTGTTTGTGCACGTTGTCGGTGCTGACGACGCAGGCACAAAAGATTACAATCAAGACAGGTCTGGAAGTACTGAAGGAGCAACGCTTCCAATGCCTTGAAGGCAAACGGGTCGGATTGATCACGAACCCGACGGGAGTAGATAATCACCTTCGGTCGACGATCGATATTTTACACGCAGCGCCCAACGTAAACCTCACGGCGCTCTACGGTCCTGAACACGGCGTACGGGGCGATGTGCATGCCGGCGATAAGATCGACAGCGGTACGGACCCGGCAACGGGTCTGCCCGTCTATTCGCTCTACGGCGCGACACGGAAGCCGACGCCCGAAATGCTGAAAGATGTCGATGTGCTGGTGTATGACATTCAGGATATCGGCTGTCGTTCGTTCACTTACATCAGCACGATGGGATTGGCGATGGAAGCAGCGGCCGAAAACAACATCGAATTTGTCGTACTCGATCGTCCGAATCCTCTCGGCGGATTAAAAGTGGAAGGTTGTATCGTGGAAGACGGTTTCTTCTCTTTCGTCAGCCAATACAAAATACCGTATATCTACGGCCTGACTTGCGGCGAGCTAGCGCTGATGCTGAATGCCGGCAAAAAGCCCGGCGAGGCCTGTAAGCTGCACGTGGTGAAGATGAAAGGATGGAAGCGAAAGATGGATTACACGCAAACGGGATTGCAATGGATCCCGCCGTCGCCCCACATTCCGCATGCACATTCGGCGTTCTTTTATCCCGTTAGCGGGATATTCGGCGAATTGGGTTATGCCTCTATCGGTGTGGGATATACCATTCCGTTCCAGATGTTTGCCGCACCCTGGATAAAGGCGGCAGAGCTGACCCGGCGGATGAATGCGCTGCGCGTGCCGGGCGTCACCTTCCGACCGATCCATCTCAAACCGTTCTATGCGACGAACAAAGGCGAATTTATACAAGGCGTGCAGGTGCATATCACCGACTACCGGCGGGCGCCATTGAGCGATATACAATTCCTCTTTATACAGGAAGTCGCGGCGCTCTACCCCGACCGCGCCGTGTTTGCCCATGCCGACTCCACTCGTTTCCAAATGTTCGATAAAGTATGCGGAAGCAACCACATCCGTGAAGGGTTCATGCGGCGTAACCGCTGGGAAGACGTACGTCCATACTGGTATAAAGATGTCGAACGGTTCAAAAAACAGTCGAAAAAATATTATTTGTACAAATAACGCTCGTGCAATGAATATCCAAACACCCACAAACAAACGTCTGCTCGCACTCGACATCCTGCGCGGTATCACGATTGCCGGCATGATCATGGTCAATAATCCCGGATCGTGGTCGTTCGTATATGCTCCGCTCGGACATGCGGCATGGCACGGTTTGACACCGACCGACCTCGTGTTTCCGTTCTTTATGTTCATCATGGGCATATCGACTTATATCTCGCTTAAAAAATACGACTTTACATTCAGCTACTCCGCCATGCGGAAGATTATCCGGCGAACGGCCGTCATTTTCGCCATCGGGCTCGGGATTGCATGGTTCGGGCTGACATGCCGTACGTGGCACGGACTGGCCGACGAGGGCTTGTCGTTCGGAACGAGGCTCTGGCAGTCGGTCTCGAACTTCGGTCACCTGCGCATACTGGGCGTGATGCAACGGCTGGCGCTCTCGTACGGAGCGACGGCACTGATTGCGCTGACGGTACGCCATCACCGCATCCCGTATCTGATCGCTGCTTTGCTGGGCGGGTATACCGTGCTGTTGCTGGTTGGCAACGGTCTCGCATATGACGAAACGAATATTCTTTCGATCGTAGACCGTGCCGTGCTCGGAGTGAACCATATGTATAAAGACAACGGCATCGAGCCGGAAGGTTTGTTAAGTACCATCCCCGCCATTGCACACGTACTGATCGGCTTTTGCTGCGGTCGGGCCATGCTCGGAGTGACGGAGGTGCGCGATAAAATGCTGCGTCTCTTCCTAATCGGAACGACCATGGCTTTCGCCGGATGGTTGCTGAGCTACGGTTGTCCGATCAACAAAAAAATCTGGTCGCCCACGTTCGTGCTCATCACCTGCGGGATGGCTGCGGGATTACTCGCTTTGCTCATCTGGATAATCGATGTGAAAGGACATACGAAATGGTGTCGTTTCTTCGAGGCTTTCGGAGTCAATCCGCTGTTCATGTATGTGACCGGTGCGATTCTCTCTATTTTGTTAAGCAGCATCTACCTCACATACCAAGGCGATCCCATTACGCTGAAAGGTTTTCTGTACGGCGTGTGTCTGCGTCCCTGGGCCGGCGACTACGGCGGTTCGTTCCTTTTTGCCGCACTCTTTGTGACATTCAACTGGTTAATAGGATTCATCTTATATAAGAAAAAAATATACATCAAAATATGATACTGATTGCAGATAGCGGCTCGACCAAGACGCACTGGAATGTGCTGGATCAGGGTCAGGTAGTTGGAGAAATATTTACGAAAGGAATGAACCCCTTCTTTCAAACACCGGAAGAGATGGGGCGCGAGATTGAGCGGACCTTGCTTCCGCAATTAAACTCCAACCGTTTTTGTGAAGTGCATTTTTTCGGAGCCGGATGCATCCCGGAGAAAGTTCCCGTCGTACGCAATGTGTTGGAAGGCTGTCTCGACGTGAGCGGTCTGATTGAAGTCGACACCGATATGCTCGCGGCGGCCAAAGCTTCTTGCGGACGATCGCCGGGCATCGTATGCATCATGGGTACGGGCTCAAACTCTTGCTTTTACGATGGAGAAAAGATTGCGGCCAACGTATCGCCGCTCGGTTTTATCCTGGGTGACGAAGGCAGTGGCGCGGTATTGGGTAAGCTGCTGATCGGCGATTTACTGAAAAACCAGATGGGCGAAGAGCTGAAACAAAAGTTCCTTCAACAATATGAACTGACGCCGGCCGATATCATCGAGCGGGTATACCGGCAACCTTTTCCCAATCGTTTTCTGGCCGGCATATCGCCGTTCTTGGCCGAAAACATCGAACATCCGGCCATCCATTCTCTGGTGCTGAACGCTTTCAAGTCGTTCCTGACCCGCAACGTAATGCAGTTCGACTATACACGTTACAAGGCTCATTTTATCGGCTCGGTAGCGTATTATTACAAAGATATTCTGGAGGAGGCGGCCGCAGCGACGGGCATCCGTACCGGCACCATCGTGCGCGATCCGATGGAAGGATTACGCACTTATTATTCGACAGTAACAGAAACCGTATGACATTTATCAAGATAACAGAACAAGATTCGCTGTACAGCGATTTGGAGCAGAAAACCGTCCGGCAGATTCTGGACGATATCAATCAGGAAGATCAAAAAGTGGCGCTGGCGGTACAAAAGACGATTCCGCAAGTAGAAAAGCTGGTTTCGGAAATCGTGCCCCGTATGCAACAGGGCGGACGTATCTTTTACATGGGCGCCGGCACAAGCGGCCGGTTGGGAGTGCTCGACGCCTCCGAGATACCGCCCACGTTCGGGATGCCCAACACGTTGGTGATCGGACTGATTGCGGGTGGAGAGACCGCGTTGCGCAACCCGGTGGAGAATGCCGAAGACGATACGGCACGGGGATGGGAAGAATTGCAGGCGCATCACATCACGCCGAAAGATACGGTGATCGGCATCGCCGCATCGGGCACAACCCCCTACGTGATCGGAGCGATGCGCCAGGCGCGTCGCCACGGTATCCTGACAGGCTGCATCACCAGCAACCCCGGTTCACCGATGGCTGCCGAGGCCGACATCGCAATCGAGATGGTGGTAGGCCCTGAATACGTTACCGGCAGCTCACGTATGAAATCGGGCACAGGACAGAAAATGATCCTGAATATGATTACGACGACCGTTATGATCAAACTCGGACGCGTGAAAGGCAACAAGATGGTCAACATGCAGTTGAGCAATCAGAAGCTCGTCGATCGCGGCACACGCATGCTGGTCGACGAACTGGGGCTGCCCTACGACCAAGCCAACGCGTTGCTTCTGCTCCACGGATCGGTGAAAAAAGCCGTCGAAGCTTACCGGAAGCCGGGGGCTACCGCTTCTTCATAATGCTGTTTACGACGCGAACAGACGACACAAGTTTGTCCGTCGAAGTAAAGATATCGACATTCCACACGTGCGACGAGCGTCCTTTGTGAATAATCGTCGCCACGGCGCGCACCGTATCGCCTTCGTGCGCCGACGAGAGATGATGGCCGCTTACCTGCATGCCGACCATCATTTCGTCGGGTGCGCAAAGCACCATCGAGCCGAGACCGGCCACCGTTTCGGCCAGGGCCAGTGTAGCTCCGCCATGCAAGATACCGAATGGCTGACGGGTACGTTCATCAACGGGCATGGTCGCTTCGATACGGCCTTCCGATGCATACGTGTATTGGATGCCGAGATTTCCCATCAGGGCGTGCTTACCGGCGGCATTCAGCTGATCGAGCGGGATATCGGTGGGGCGTATATCGGAAAGAATCGCTTTCTCGAGTGCGACGGCGGCGCCGTCTTCTTCGTTCGAGAGGGTGATGACATCGGCACAAGCCTTGACCGAATCCTGCGCATTCCCCATGGCGATACCGAGTCCAGCCAGCTGGATCATCGTTACGTCGCACACCCCGTCGCCTATCGCCACGATATGGGCTGACGGGATATTCAGCTTTTCGAGCAGTACGCTGAGCGTATTCGCCTTATCGATAAACTGCGGCACGACTTCGAGAAAATACGCCTCGGAACGGAACACGTCTAACGTACCGGCCAGCCGTTTCTTCCAATGCTCTTCGAGGCCAACGAGCGCTTTTTCGTCGTCGCTGGCAAGCATGACTTTGCAGGGATGAAAATCGACTTCTTCCGCAAATCGATCGGTCTCACGTAACTCCATGCCGTTGAGTCGTGCTTCCTGAACGACACGCGGGTTTGAAGCATCATTCGTCAGAATCGTATTTTTGCGATACGTGAAGATGGCAAAACCGTTCTTTCGCGCCTTCCGTTCGAGGTAAGGGATAAATTCCGGATCGATACGTTTCTCGAATAGCAACTCATTCGTCTGCGCATTGATGATCTGTCCGCCGTTATACGAAAGGATATATCCGCCGTTTTTATCGAGCTCCAATTCCTTCGCCAGTCCGATCACGCCATACGTCGGTCTTCCCGAAGCCAGCACAAGCTTGACGCCCATCTGCTGCACTTTGATTAAGGTGGAACGAGTCCGCGGCGTGACTGTTTTTTCGTTCGTAAGCAATGTGCCGTCTATATCGAGCACTACCAGTTTGTACTTCATATCTCTTGATCGTTAATCGTTTTCTTATTAAGTTAAGCCGTTTCCGGACGAAGCGCCTCGCTGTAAAACTTGCGGCATTGGGCACGACTGATGGGAATTTCGTCAAACGAAGCTTTGATCAAATCGCAAACAAAGAGTTCGCGTATCTGCGAGATGTACATGACCTCATATTTCAGCGCATTCCCTTCTTGTAACTGCATGGTGTATTCCATAGTCGAGAAGACTGTATCGTCTGTCAGATTTTCTTTCGAAAAGATATACAGTCCGAACTTGCGGAAATGACCATAGAACCCGTCAGCGACCTTACGCACCTTACTCCTGATGATGCGCTGCAAAGGCAGAGCCGCCGCCCAATATTCGTATTCCATTCGTCCGATGATCGTATCGTCGATGCCGTATCCGTACCCGTATTTCGTCATGTCCATCCAGTCTTCTTCCGAGACCTTCATCACCGGACGTCCGGCTATTTCGTTGATCAGTGCGTGCGCCACGTCACGGTCTTCGCGGATGGCTCGTGTCACCTCGATGCCGATGCTACGTGCTTCGTCCTGCAAATCCGGACGGTCGTAATTCTTTAATGCCTCGAAGCGGTCGTCCACCAAATCGATCAGCGATTGGCGGGCATACCGCTCAAAAAATGTCGTATCGTATTTCGTCCTTCTTCGTTCGGTCATGACACTGAAATCAAAATCAATCGGATTCCAAAGATACGGTATTTTTTTATTCCGACCGTCATGCCCGCCTCATTTTCCGGAAACAACGAAAAAGAAGAGGAGGATAGTCTGTTTTAACCATGCCTATCCCCCACTCTCCTCGCATATATGTAAAAAAACGCACCCGATTTCCCTACAACTTTTCAATCGGTCGATATTTCGGTACGAGGCTTTTCATCACCACCCAGCCAATCAGATAGGCCACGGCGCAGACACAGAAGATGATGAAATAACCGGCTGGTTTACCTTCGAAGCCGAAGCATTGCAAATTCGTCTCACCTGCATACACGAAAAGCTTGCCGGCCGACTTCTGCAGGATCAGCGATCCGATACCTCCTGCCATGCCACCGATACCGGTCACGGATGCGATAGCCGACTTGGGAAACATATCGCCAATAGTCGAAAAAATATTGGCCGACCACGACTGATGCGCCGCCCCTCCAAGTCCGATCAGGATGACGGGAAACCATGGGGAGATTGTGCCCAGCGGCTGTGCCATCAGTACAATCAGAGGAATGAAAGCAAAGATAAGCATGGCCTGCATCCTCGCGGCATACGGATTCTTTCCGGTCTTGTCGATAATGATGGTTGGCAGTTTACCCCCATAAACAGAAAGCATCGTAATGGCATAGAGCGTGAAGATAAGCGCCATACCAAGCCCGTCGGTCGTTTTGATACCAAACTGCGTGTTCAAGTACGAGGGGATCCAAAAGAGAAAGAACCACCATACGCCGTCGGTCATAAACTTGCCGAATGCGAAAGCCCACGTCTGTCGGTGCATAAAGCAGCGGGCAAACGAACTTTTCTCTTCCGACGCATCGGCGGACTGACTGTCCGTGTCTTTATCCGAAAGAATATAATCGAGTTCGGCCTGATTGACCCGTGCATTCTTCTCCGGTTTTTCATACATAAAGACCCAGAATCCCATCCATACGAACCCCAATGCTCCGATGATGATAAAAGCCATTTCCCAGCCGAAGGCTTTGGCCAGAGGAGGAATAGACAGCGGAGCGATCAACGCGCCGATCGACGCACCGGCGTTAAAGATGCTCGTGGCATAGGCCCGGTCTTTCTTCGGAAAATATTCGGCCGTCACCTTGATGGCAGCGGGGAAGTTTCCGGCTTCACCAATAGCCAACACACAACGCGCGATGATAAAAGCGTACATGCTCACCGTAGCGATGACGACAGCCATGTCGCCTGTAGCCTGTGCCAATTCGACTGCCGAGGCCAGTCCGGTATACTGCTCGGTGACGATGCCGCACAACGCATGAATACACGCTCCTGCCGACCAGACGCCAATAGCCCACAAGAAGCCTTTCTTACTTCCCAGCCAGTCGATAAACCGTCCGGCAAAAAGCATCGAGACGGCATAGACGAGCGAGAACAGCCCTGTGATCGTTCCGTAATGATCTTCGTTCCAATGAAATTCGGGTTTGATAAATTCATCCCATGTCAGCGACAACACTTGCCGGTCTAAGTAATTGATCGTCGTTGCAAAGAAAAGCAACGCGCAGATCACCCACCTGTAATTTGTCTTTTGTTCGTTTCTCATGTTCATATTCTACTTCTTTACTACCTTTTACTACTCTATTCCTTATTTTATTATTGCTCCCGAACCTTACGGATAATGCTTAAGGCCTCTGCACAGATATCCGTAATCTTTGCCCAGTTACCGGAGGCTACGGCTTCGGGCGGAAACAAATTGGACCCCATCCCGACACATGTTGCTCCCGCATCAAACCAAGATTTCAAATTAGCTTCTTCCGGTTTGACACCTCCCGTCACCATCACTTGCGACCATGGCATGGGCGCTTTGAACGCTTTAACGAAACCCGCACCCAGCACATCGCCGGGAAAGACCTTACAGATATCACAGCCCAATTCCTGTGCATACCCGACTTCCGATACCGATCCGCAACCCGGGATGTAAGGGACGAGCCTGCGGTTACAAACCTTTGCAATATCGGAGTTCGTTAATGGGCCGACAACAAAGTTAGCCCCCAACTGCAAGTATAAAGAAGCAGTTGGAGTGTCCACGATAGAGCCGACACCCAGAATCATATCCGGACAAGCCTCAACGACCCAGCGGCTCAATGCTCCGAACACTTCGTGAGCCGCCTCTTCTCTGTTCGTAAACTCGAAAACCCGTATGCCTCCGTCATAGCATGCGCGGACAACTTGCTTAGCCACTTCCACTTCACGACAACAAAACACAGGAACAAGTCCTGTGTCTGTCATTGTTCGTATGGTCTCTGTTTTACTGAATCGTGCCATGATCGATTTGCGTTTTAATAATGTTCTGCATTGTTTATGGCTGCTTGCCGATGTAAGCAAGGATGCCTCCGTCGACATAGAGGATATGTCCGTTCACGAAGTCCGAAGCGTTGGAAGCCAAAAAGACAGCAGGCCCGGCCAAATCGTCGGGTGTTCCCCATCGTGCGGCCGGCGTCTTGGCAATAATGAAAGAATCGAACGGATGGCGCGAACCGTCGGGCTGTACTTCACGAAGCGGTGCCGTTTGCGGTGTAGCGATATAGCCCGGCCCGATGCCATTACACTGGATATTGTACTGTCCGTATTCCGAGGCAATATTCCGTGTCAGCATTTTCAGTCCTCCTTTGGCGGCTGCGTAAGCCGATACCGTTTCACGTCCAAGTTCACTCATCATGGAACAGATATTGATAATCTTTCCATGTCCTTTTTTAATCATCGCGGGAATAACCGCCTTAGCCACAATAAACGGCGCATTCAGATCGACATCAATCACTTGCCGAAACTCTTCGGCGCTCATCTCATGCATCGGAATACGTTTGATAATACCGGCATTGTTAACCAAAATATCGATCGTACCCACTTCCTTTTCTATTTGTGCTACCATCTCATTGACTTCCTTTTCGTTGGTCACATCGCAGACATATCCTTTGGCCTCAATCCCAGCTTCTTGATAAGCTTTTAATCCTTTGTCGACAAACTCCTGTTTCAGATCGTTAAAAACAATGGTCGCTCCCGCTCCGGCTAATGCCGACGCCATCGCGAAACCGATACCGTAAGACGCCCCTGTTACAAGCGCGACCTTACCTTCTAATTTAAACTGTTCCATATCGTTTTATTTTTTATTTTGATGTATTATCTTACTACTCTGCCCGAACCGTCACCCTGCATCAGCTGCTCCACCTCGGCGACCGACACGAGGTTAAAATCTCCGTAAACCGTATGCTTCAGACACGACGCCGCCACGGCAAAATCGAGCGCCCGCTGATCGTCGTGAGGGTAGGTGATCAAGCCGTAGATCAGTCCGCCCATAAACGAGTCGCCCCCTCCTACCCGATCTACAATATGCGTAATATCGTATCGGCGGGATGTATACAGTTTGTCGGAATATAAACATCCTCCCCATGTATTGTGGTTTGCGTTGATCGATCCGCGTAAGGTGATAATAACTTTTTGGGCACGCGAGAATCTTTGCATCAACTGTCGACAGACGGACTCGAACTCTCCGGCCTCCAGTCGCCCTCCGGTATGCTCGGCCTGAAAACCGTCCGGCTGGATGCCGAAAACTTTCTCGGCATCTTCTTCGTTTCCGAGAATGACATCACAACCTTCCACAAGCACGGGCATGACTTCCGAGGCCTTTTTCCCGTATTTCCACAAGTTCTTACGGTAATTCAAGTCGCACGAAACGGTTACGCCCATCTCGTTGGCCGTCCGTATAGCTTCGAGGCACGCGTCGGCCGCGCCCTGCGAGAGGGCCGGCGTAATACCTGTCCAATGAAACCACTGTGCATCCTTCAGCACTTCTTTCCAGTCGATCATTCCCGGCGTAATCTCGGCTATCGAAGACCCCGCACGGTCGTACACGACTTTCGAAGGCCGTGCTACCGCTCCCGTTTCCAGAAAATAGATACCTACCCGATTACCCCCTCGAAGGATGTGCCGTACCCCCACGTTGTATTTTCGCAGTTCGGAGATACACCATTCGGCTATCTCATTTTGAGGCAACCGTGTAACAAACTCGACCGGGATGCCGTAATTAGCGAGTGACACGGCGACATTGGCTTCGCCTCCACCGAATGTGGCGCCAAGGCTGGTAGACTGGATGAACCGTAAATAATCCGGAGTCGCTAAACGAAGCATGATTTCTCCGAAGGTGATGACTTTCTTTTGCATACTGAATATATCTATCTTGTATTATGACGAATGAAAAAAAACTATTTCCTCGATACGACGATCCGATAATGACCGCTTAGAGGCACCTCTTTCGCTTCAAGCGTGATCCTGTACAGCTCTTTCCCCCACACATTCGACAAACGCGGATCAGTCAACGTAACCGTCTCGACCGAGGAGGTAAATGTGTTCGCGTCATACGACAGACATGCTTTTTTCCCTTGTACTTCGATATCGATCTGTCCATCGATACTAAGATCCACTTTCCCCCATGTCAGGAAATGAAGTCTGTTCCTTTTTTCGGGCGATGTAAGCGAAAAACGGTCATCTATTTCGAGTCGTTTATCCCGTAGCCGATAGACCCTGTTCCATGAATGTATGGAGGAGGTTTCCTGAGGATACGCCTGCTTCAGCTCAAGCGATAAAGTCCGGTTTGCCGGTGTGAACTTCATCTGCTCCGCTTTATATTTCGCCCCGAATGCCTGCTGGGTTCCGTTGATCTCCGGCAGATTGTGGAAAAGACTTTGCATCGTCCAGATGGTATATCGTTCATTGCTGAATGTCTGCCGGGTGTACGTACCTACGCCTGCATCGATCAGTACGGGGGTCTCATCGATATACAACGAAAAGGTACCCACATCGTTGTGATTATGGCTTTCGTTGTTATGCCCGCCCTTACTGGCAAAGAAGAGTCCGCCACGCGTTCTCATGTAGCAGAACTGGGTTTCGGGATACCATGTGGTGGCCGGGGTAGAGTACGAAAGAGTCACTTCATTCAGCGCATGACGGTAGCGTAGTGTTTCGAATGTCCGGTATACATCCCGCCGATTATTCGGGGCTTGCGGCGCTTGCCCATTCTTTCTGAGAAAGGCGGCAAAAGCCATCATCTCGGTGCTGTTTACCGCTTTTCCGTACCGATAGATCAGATCGGCATCGGGATCGAGTCGGGCCGTAGCATCGGCAAAATTGACGACCCATCCATTGCCTACGTATGAACGCGAAATATATTCACCCATATGACGGATCAGCGGATCGGCAAAAAGAGACAATTGTCCGCCGGTAGCATCGCTAAGAAGCTGTAAGTAATCGTACAGTTTCCCTGCCGCATGTCCCCAATAGGAGGGGCCTTCCTCACAGGCGCCGTCGGCTTTGCTGTAATTGATGAAATGATCGACCGATCGTATCGTTTTGTAAACCGCTTTGGCCAGTCTGTCAGTATCTTTTTCAAGCAGCATGAAACACTGGAGCACGCTAAAGTTACACCACGGATTCCAGTTGTTCACCATATCTCCCGGCTTGTAATTCATGGCCATCCACCAGAAATGATCGCTGTCGAGATACGTTTTCAGGATTCGTTTCTCGATCTCATCACGCAACCGCTCCGATATGACGGGATTGATTTTATCCAGTTCCTTACCGAAGAAGTAATGAATCCATGAAAGTTCGGAACCGATTTCGCCCGAAGCAAGGGCAATCACATGTTCCTTATGGCTCGGAAGCGTCCGCTTGTCGTGTTGTAGCCGTACATGAGCCGAGAGTGTCCACGAAGTCATCTCACAAAAGTAGAAGACTCCGTTAGCCAGCGGTTCGATGAAACGCCCTCTCCCTTCGGCAAGTTCGGCCAAAAAAAGATCAGTTAGAGTCTGGGCATTCTCGTTATAGGGATTCTCCATAATCTTACGCGATCCGCTTCGTTCGTATTCCAGGTAGTCCGTTGCCTGGATCACCTGCCAGCGATAATCCAACGCTCTTTCTCCACGTTGGATATAGAAATCTTTCAACTCACCGAACAAAGCATCCCAACCTTTGCGATCCGTATAATCAGGGTAAAGGACCCATTGTTGACGCAAGACGAGCCAATCTTTTAACTTTTCTTCCGATGTTTTCCGTTGCAACAAGTTCTTTTCGGTATAGGCAAATAGCGTACCAACCGACAAGAGACATATGATAAGAGAAAAAAGTAATTTCTTCATTTTTTTACATCTTCATTATTACAGAATGACGTACATTTATTCATACATCACCAAATCTTTCAGAATACCCTCTTTATACCACGGATCATCGTATTTTTTGAGCAACTGTCCCAACTGCATCAATAATTGTCGCTTCAGCTCAGGCCGGGTATTCCAATCGATATGATTCATCTGATACGGATCATTGAGGTCATCAAACAGCAAGACTTCTTTTAATTGCTTATTCTCCTTATCGACTGTAAGCGAGAGCGTGTAACGATGTGTTTTGATACCACGCGCCACCGGAACATACGTTCTTACCTTACCGTCTTGATCTGGCAGACCGTCCATATTCCGTATATATAAAGCACCATCCGGCAACGGCTTGTCAGATTGGTCGGTAAACAACGCTTGCGAAAAGTCGGTACCTTGCACCTCATCCGGAATGTGTTGGCTCAGATTAGTCAATCCAAGCAGTGTTGGCATAATATCCGGACTGGAGAGCAAATAGTCGACGATGCGCGGTTTGAGTCGATCGGGGTAACGTACCAGTAAGGGAACATTCATCGACTCAATATAAGGAGAGTTTTTGGCGTCTTGCAAGCCATGGCTGCACATCGTTTCACCGTGATCGGACGAAAAGACGACGATGGTATTCTTCGACAATCCCAATTCATCCAGCGTTTTGAGCAAACGGCCGAACTCCCGGTCTACTCCGCTGATCTGGGCAAAATAATACGCGGCTGAAGATGCTTTCTCCATCATCGTGTCGGCATTAAGACGCAGCAAGAGTTGACTCAGCCGTCGGTCTTTATATAAGTTGTAATCTTCCTCCATACAATCATCAAACGAACTGTACGGATGATGCGGCGGGTTCATGCTAATCATCAGAAAGAACGGCCTGGATGCGTCACGCCGTCCGGATTCGTTTTTCAAGTAACTGATGGCCATATCGGTTTCATGTGATGGCGACCATTGCCTGATATCGTGTCGTTTACCGTCTGTGTCCCAATAGTGCGGATTCTTATGCACATCGAATGTGCCGTACGAATACCAGAAGTTGAAACCATGTCGTTTTTCGGGAGGAGTGTAAGCATCCCAAACAGGATCACGATTCTCTACGTAGTTTCCCGGATTTTCCGGATCGTTCGGCGTAGGAGTATCCAAATGATACTTACCGATATAAGCACAGTCGTAACCGTTCCGGCTAAAGACGTCGCTCACCGTTGTGGCATCGTCGCGCAATGAGCTGAAAGGGCGCCTGCTGTTTACGTTGAGCGGCACGCCGCTCCGGTGAGGATACATGCCCGTGAGCAGCGACGCACGATGTGGACTGCTTAAGGGACAATTGCTCATGGCCGAGGAGAAAACGACCGACTCTTTGGCAAAGCGGTTAAGATTCGGTGTTTCGACCGGGTCTGCCTGCCCCTGCAGATGCGGAGCAAAAGCCGGATCATTCCAGAAGCCCATCGCGCTGTTACGCATCTGGTCGGGGAAAACATAGATAACGTTGGGACGTAAGGTGTCGCCGGCACGATATTCCTGCGCATACATGCAAGCCGGAAGGACACCCATCAGTCCGAGACAAGACAGTTTAGAGGCTTTCATTCAACATTTATTTTGAGAGGTTGTTTGATTTTTAAGGCTTCCTGTTGGAGGAAATCGATCCATGCGGCGAAATGGTCGAACCCCGCCTTGCTCCATCCGGCGCCGGCATAATATACATAATTCGTTTTTGTGCGATATGGCGCAATGCCCAATAGATGCCCCATACCGGTTTTGATTTCACGGAACGATTCCGGGCGGATTACGCCGGCATAGATCGTCCCGTTGATTGAATCAGTCGGTGTTTCACAGGCCATGATCCCATCTTCCGCATGAGAAAAGACATTTTCCGGCGTAGATGTATGCAGTACGATACCGGTGGCCAGTGTCATCTCGGCCGTATCGGCCTCGAATATCTGTTCGATCCGGTTGAAATAACTGTATGCATCGAGAGAGATTCGACGTGTTTCTTTCACTTCTGCGCCCTGCACGTTATACGGTTTGTAACGAAGTTCGAAAGCAATGCGTAAAGGCCCTTGATCAAGCATTCGGTATTCCGTAAAATTATTTCCAAGCCACAAACTGTCGTTGACATAAGGAGCCGTCATCCCCAGCCCAAGCGTACGGCCGACTTTGTAAAAATCCAACCCTTCACCATGATCTTCGTGATAAGAGCGAACACCGGCCAGATCGTCCTTATACCACCGGTCGATAACGAGCGCTTCGGTACGTTTAGCCCAGAAGTCCATTCCGTTACTGATTTCGCCGGTCGCTTCCAATGCAGGGCCGTACATCCGGAAAGCGCTGCGGTTATTTTCCCACGTGAAGTCATCTTTTCGTTCGGGCACAAAACGGCCGTACGTCATCGGCTCCACATGGGTCGGTTCACCCGCAGTTATCCGGTATTCGACTTTCCCGTTTCCGGAAAGGCTTACAGGGAAGATCAAGCTCACAGGCACTTCGTTTCCTCCGGTGACAAGCTGGCAAGGTACTTCTTCCGAAGCGTCATTATACACCACGACAGTTTGTCCGTCCTGCAACGAGAGCTTTTCGCAAACAGTTTTCCACGCTATTTCAACCATTTCGTGTTCACGATCGAATGTCGCAGGATTCTCGACCGTTACTCGTATCGTTTTCTGTGTCTCTGTACAAGCTGTTACGGCAAACAGACAACACAGGGCAAGGAAAAAGAAATATTTCATCTTCGATTCGCTGTTATTGAAGTTCGGTAATTTTTGAGAAATCCTGATCGCTATAATCGAGATTTTCTCCGGCCATTCCCCAAATAAACGTATAATTGCTTGTTGCGGCTCCCGAATGGATAGACCACTCAGGTGAAAGCACGGCCTGATCGCCTCTCATCCAAATGTGTCTCGTTTCGTTCGGTTCACCCATGAAATGGCAGACAGCCTGATCTTCCGGCACCTCGAAATAGAAGTACGCTTCCATACGGCGGCTGTGTACATGCGCGGGCATCGTGTTCCATACACTTCCCACAGCAAGCTCCGTCATCCCCATCTGCAACTGACAGGTAGGCAACACTTCATTCACAATCATTTTATTGATCTTACGATGATTCGAGGACTCGAGTGAGCCGAGTTCCATCACGATCGCATTCGCTTTTGTTATCTTTTTATCAGGATAGTTCCGGTGTGCCGTGGCCGAGTTGAAATAAAATTTGGCCGGCCGACTCTCGTCCAAGCTCTCGAAATACACTTCCCGATCACCTGAACCTAAATAGAGTGCTTCTTTATAATCGAGTTCAAAAACATCATCACCGACTTTCACAGACCCTTTGCCTCCGACATTGTAAATCCCCAACTCACGTCTCATCAGAAACACCGGCTGTTTCAGCGGATCGATCGCTTCGAGTAGAAGGATTTCCCCCACGGGCATCGCTCCGCCTACGACCATCCGGTCATACATCGAATATACCATATTCACCTCGTTGGGCACAAATAACGTTTCTATCAGAAAATCTCTTCTCAGTCGTTGCGTATCATACGCCTTCGCATCTTCGGGATGCGCTGCATAACGCAGTTCATAATTTGTCTTCATCTCGTTCGATTTGTTTTGTTTTGCATACAAATATAAAAAATAAATCACATCTTCTCTTCGGTCGGAAGAGATTCATTACCGACGTTCTACGCTGTCGGGAAAGTTACGGCCTTATCTGCCGCAGAACAGGCTTTCCTGTAACGGGTAAGCACTGTCTTGCGGCAGAATAGGCCTGATATGGCTGTCCGGGAAGATAGAATTACCATCCGGGGTTCTGTATCAACTTGTCGTTCTTGTCGATTTCCTCTATCGGGATCGGCCATAGAAAATCACGGTCACGTACGACACGTTTATAGTATTTAGCGCCTGTGAAGCCTTCTTCCCATTTTCCGTCGAGCAGTTGCTTCAGCAAATCCCATCGGCGCAAGTCACTGAACCGTATGCCTTCGCCGGCCATCTCCACAGCACGTTCGTGCATAATACGTGTAAAGACCTCTTCTTTTGTCTGAGCTTTGAGCCATTCGGGTCCACTGTTCAATCCGGGCATCTGCACACGTGCTCTAACCTGATTGATCAGCTCAACGGCACGCGCTTGATTACCTGCTTCATTTTGACATTCGGCACACATCAGCAACACGTCGGCATACCGGATGATCGGGAAATTAATCGGCGTATGCTCACGCTTGGTGATCGATCCGTCCATGTCGTATTCGGGAACGAATTTACGCCACGGATAGGAGTCGGACATACTTCCGTTGATACGGATAAAACCGTTTTTTTCATTGACGCCTTTGGCGACAACATATTCACAATCTTTACGAGCGTTAGATACCCATCCGTTGTAGCGGGAATAAGGCAAGATAATCGAAGCTTCCATGCGAGGATCGCGCTTGGTATACATTTCGAGCAATTTTTCTTTCATTGCAGGATATTTCTCCACTTTCGTCTTATTGGCCGTTAACGTAGCCCGGAACGTTTTATCCTTTATTTTATTATCGCCCTTAAAGCCGGGAACTACTTCGTCCCAGTCGAACGGCCGACCGTCTTTCCATTCGTACGAATCGACGAAAGAGGTAGCAGCCATCACGTTGTTCCAACAACTTCCGTAGGTTGAACGCGTACCCATGTACTTAGCCAACGGCATACCAAATTCAGTACCCACGCCACTCATGTTCTGCACGGCAAAAATCATCTCATCGCTCTCGTCGCCACCAGGCTTGAATAAAGCTGCATAATCGGGATAGAGGGTAATGCCCGAGGTTTTGATTACGTCTTCGAAAACATCGACCGCTTCTTTATATTTTTTCGCATAGAGCAGCGTTTTGCCTTTCAGCGACAGAGCAGCCCAGCGGGTTGCCCGTCCTCGATTCGGTTTATCCCACTGCGTGGGCAATGCCTGAGCCGCTTCGTCAAGGTCTTTCAAAATAAACTCATATACGGCCTCTTTCGTATCTCTCGGTTTGAGCATCTTGGCGTAATCTGTTGCTACAACTGTCGTTTCGTCGTATAGCGGGACACCTCCATAGAAGTCGCACAATGTAAAGTAATACAACGCTCTCATAAATCGTGCTTCGCCTTTGTAGCGGGCTTTAAGTTCGTCGTCCATGGAAATTTTGTCGACGTTCTGAAGCACGATATTAGCCCGTGCAACCCCTTCGTAAAGATTGGCGAATTTATTCGCGCAATAATCTTCCGAACTGTTATAGGTTCCGCGCGAAATGCGGAAGTACGCTGGGTTATCGTAACCGGTGCCAATATCGGAAAGACAGTCGAAGCCGTACTGGATCCCGAACACATCGTCGTTCTGCATCTGGGCATAAACGCCCATCATGGCCTGATCGGCGTGGCTTTGGGTTTTCCAGAAGGAATTTTCGCCCAATTCGTCGGCCGGTTCTCTGTCGAGGTCATAACACGAAAAAAACAGAGCAGCCTGTATTATCGATAAAAGAATATATTTATATTTCATGATGGTATGGATTAAAATGAAAGATTAATACCGGCTACAGCTTGCTTCATCGAAGGATAGTCCAGACCGGACACTTCCGGATCGAATCCCCGGTAATCGGTAAATGTAAAAAAATTCTCCAAACTGCCATAGAGACGTATGCGTTCGATGCGTACTTTCTGTGTCAGTGATTTAGGGAGCGTGTACCCGAGTTGGATATTACGTATTTTCAGGAACGCTTTATCTTCAAGATAAAAATCGCTGGCAATGATATTGCGTCGGTCGGAGTAGTCGAGCAAACGCGGATAAGTAGCGTCCGTACGACCTTCGTACCAGCGTCCGTCGGTTACGGCTTTGTTGAGCTGATAGCCGGTACGTACCGTTGGTGTGTTGTAAGGCGAATGCTGCCAGTACACTTTCACACCAGCCTGTCCCTGCAACAGCATGGAAAAGTCGATCCCTTTGTAGGAGGCTCCGAGATTCAGCCCGAAGAAATATTTCGGGTTAGGCCCGTCGCTAACGATCGTACGGTCATTCTCGTCGATTACCCCATCCTGATTGATGTCCCGATACAGGAGATCGCCTTTTTCCGGCCGGCCGAACGAAGCGAACGGGTTCACTTTTTTTCCATTGACTACCGGCGCTTCATCGATCATTTTCTGTACAATGGCCAGGTCTGCATCCGTCTGGATAATCCGGTCTACCCGAAGCATATACTGCGAATTGATGGGCAAGCCTTCTTTGATCATATTCGTACCCGAAAGCGAATACTCTTTTCCTTTAAACTTATCCACATTATTCGTAACATGCGTAAAATTCACTTCGGCCGAATAAGAGAAGTCTCCGATCCGGTCACGCCATCCGAGTGTGATCTCGATACCTCTGTTCGTTACCTGCGCGCTGTTCTGTTTCGGAATGGAAGCCGTTCCGTGTACTGCCGGTGCCGGCAAATTGATCAGAATATTTTTCGTCTTTTTATCGAAATAATCGATCGTACCCGTTAACCGATTGCCGGCCAAACCGAAATCGATTCCGAAGTCGGTCACGTAGGTCGATTCCCATGAGAGATCAAAGTTGGCAATCGAAGTTTGTGCTAACGCAATCACCGCCGCATTGTCGAGCACATAACCGAACTTGTATTCATTTTTCTTCCCTTTGTTCATAATATTGGAATAAGCAGCTATGGCATCGTAATTGCCCACCGCATTATTTCCGAGTGAACCGTATGAAGCACGCAACTTCAGGTTCGACAAGCCTTTTTCCGTCAGAGGTGCCATAAAAGCCTCCTGATCAATTCGCCATGCCCCCGAAACGGAAGGGAAGTATCCCCGACGTTTATTTTTGGCAAAACGTGACGAAGCGTCGCTGCGCAGGTTCACTTCCAGCAGGTATTTGTTATCCCAGTCGACATTCACCCTGCCGAAGTGCGAGTGCATCGCCCATTCGGTACGCGTACCCGACGAAGACGATTCACCGATGGCGCCGTCGAGCACGTCAAGGCTCGGGTCGATCTGATTGAAGCGGCGAACGGAAAACTTCCTGTTCCGGTACAATTCCTGACTTGCTCCCAGCATCACTTTCAATCCAAGCCGGTTGTCTGCCAGATTCGTTTCGTACCGCGCCACCACATCATTAAAGAAACGTTCGATTTTGTCGTTCCGATTGAAAATACTTGTTTTTCCTTTGCCCGGAAGCGTAACCGTATTGTCTGCAAAGTTCCAGCCGTCGTGGAATACGGGTTTATTTTCGCCTTGCGTATCGACGAATTCGTACGAGTATGATCCGGTAATGGTAAAGCCCTTGAACGGTGCGAACTCACCGAAGAAGCGCGAACGCAGATTATTCTTCCGCGTATGACCTGCAATCGAGTTCAGTCTCCGGAGCGGATTGTTATTCGCCGACTGCGAAGCATCTTCGAGATTATTCATCGCTCCGTAACGACCGTCGGGCGCACGGAATACCATACCCGGCGTCGTAGCGGAGGTGTACGTAAAGACATCCTGAACAACGGAACCTGCCGCCGGCTCCATATCCGAGACATACCCACTCAGTTGAGCGCCTATTTTCAGCCAAGGTTTAAGATTGGCATCCAGATTCAAACGCGCGTTGTAACGGGTATAACCGGTGTTTTCCATCACCCCCGGATTATCCAGATAGCCGAAGGAGCCATAATAGCGGATATTCTTAGATCCACCGCTTACAGACAAAGTATGATTGGTAGAGACAGACGGACGAAATGTTTCGTCTACCCAGTCTGTATTCGGATATTTCAGCGGGTCACGTCCCGCATTGTCGCGCCATGCTTTAATCGACTCGTCGGAGAAGATACGCGGTTTACCCGAATTCTTCCAACCTTCGTTAATCAGTTCCATATAGTCCGCGTAATTCGAGACGGGCGTCAGGGTTTTGCGGATCGACTCGGACGAAACATACCCGTTGTAATCGATCTTCACAACCCCTTCCTTTCCTTGCTTGGTTGTGATCAATACGACGCCGTTGGCCGCCCGTGATCCGTAGATCGATGCCGAAGCGGCATCTTTCAGCACCGACATGGTTTCGATATCCTGCGGGTTGACGGTGTTGATACCCGCTTCCACTCCGTCGATAATGATCAGCGGTGCCGAGGAGTTGAGCGTTCCTTGTCCGCGTACTAAAATGCTGGCGTTGTCATCGCCCGGCTGATTTTTTCCGGAACGTATCGATACCCCGGCTACCATACCGGCCAGCGCATGAGAGGTGTTTGTAATCGGACGGCTTTCGGTCAGCTCGTTCATATTGATCGAAGCAACCGATCCCGTCAAGTTGACTTTCTTCTGCGTGCCATAACCTACGACAACCACTTCGTCGAGCAACTTATCATCCTCCAACAGGATAACATCGATGCTCGTTCGACCGCTCACCGCAATTTCCTGTGTCTTCGTACCGATGTAGCTAAATACCAGTGTAGCGTCGGACGGTACATCTTTCAATTCGTATTGACCGTCCATATCGGTTATCGTTCCATGCGCCGTATTGCCTTTGACGATAATCGTCGCACCGATGACAGGGTCCTTCCGTATATCGGAAACCGAGCCACGCACGGTAAGTCCGCTCTGTGCGAAAACATACATGGGTAAAAGCCCGATACATGTAAGGATACATCTTTTCCAAAAATCGTTAACTGTTTTCTTCATGATTCATTTGAATGTTTTGTAATAATAAGGTATTGATATATCTTAATTCATTTTCGTTTTTCTTGTCAGCGCCTCCAGAAAATAATAATCGGCGTAATTCAAGGGGACATCGATTTCATTGTCGTGCGGGATGCTCCCGACCGAGTGCATCAGCAGGAAGTTTCCGTTCGTCCCCACGATGGCTTGGTAAGAATCGCTTGACAAAGAACGAATAATTTTGTCGGCTGTTTCCCTGTACTCCGTTTTTCCGAACGATGCCAGTTCGTAAAGTGCCGAAGCCGTGATGGCGGCTGCCGATGCGTCACGCGGCTCGTTAGGGATACGAGGAGCATCGTAGTCCCAGTAAGGAATATAATCTTCGGGCAAGTTCTTATGTTGGAAGATAAAACGATAGATTCTATCGGCCATATCAAGGTAACGCGGGTCTTTCGTATAACGGTAACAAATGGCATAACCGTAAATGGCCCAAGCCTGACCGCGTGCCCACGACGACTCGTCGGCGTATCCCTGTGCGGTATATTTGCCGCGCACGCCTCCTTGCTTCTTGTCGTAGTCTACTACATGATAACAGCTTCCGTCTGCTCTGAAATGATTGTTCATCGTTACATCGGCATGCGACACCGCTATGTTATGATAGGTCGAATCGCCGGACAGTTCCGTAGCCTTAAAAAGCAATTCGAGGTTCATCATATTATCGATGATGACCGGGCACATCCAACCGCGCCGACCTTGCCAGCCCCGGTCTTCATCCCAGCTCTGAATCACGCCTGCCGCCGGACGAAACCTTGTGGCCAACGATTGGGCCGCTTTGACCAGCACCTCTTTATAAGCGTCATTGCCGGTGACCCGTAACGCGTTGCCGAAACTGCAATTGATCATAAAACCTACGTCATGATGCCATGTGAGATATTTCACCGAATCGAGGTCTTCCGTATATTTTATTCCTGCCTCCTTCCATTCTTCGTTTCCGGTCAGATCGTATAAATAAAACAGGGTTCCGGGAAAGAAACCGCTCGTCCAATCGTCTTTGGGAATATATTGCACTTTTCCGTTATGAACGGTTCTGGGATTGAGAATCCGTCCGGATTCTTCGATCAACCGTACCTGAAATCCGATTTGTTGTACGGCCGTTTGTACGACTGACGAGAGCGGATCTTCTTCCGGGCATGTATCCGTATTCCGCGACGTTTCTTTCGGGCTGCAACCGAAAAGACCGAGAAGACAAAGCGCCGAAATCAAAAAACTGTTTCTTTTCATGAGGTATCTTTATTAATGTGTTCTTAAAACTTTAGCATGATTTGCGGGGCAAATGTAGAAGTCGAAAAGCATGCGGAGGGGATAAAATCGTACATTAGACCCCTCTTTTCGTACAGAAATGCTTTCAAGCAGAGAAGTACGCTTCAGACTTCAAAAGATTATTTTTCTTATTCCATCTTCGAACGATCATTCGGCTACGTTCGATTTTCAGGATACCGTACCGACGACATTCCGATAGGCATCGGTTTCGGATCCGATGCCTATCGGATTTTTTTCGATGCGTATCGGATTTCACTCCCATAGCTTTCTTCTTCCTACTTTATTTTTATTCGTTTTGTATATAATTCTCGATTTTATGATACCTTTGCATCTGATTCCGGTGTAAACGCGATGCTTTCGCATCCGGTTAGTAAAAGGGAATCCGGTGAAAAACCGGAGCTGTACCCGTAGCCGTAAGTTCTTAACGCCTCGGCACATCTATCCGCCACTGGTTCGCTATGAACCGGGAAGGCAGCCGACCCAAGGAGGAACGAGCCGGAAAACCTGCCGGAATCAGACTTTCAGGCGTTTCGGGTCAAAACGCCTGACATAAGACAGTTTGCGTATGTATATCGACGGGAAAAGTAGAAAGATACAGGCTATCGCCTTCATGTTCGTATGGTTTTTCGTCACGGCAGGCGCTCAGGAGCGTGACACGATGCTGGAACGAAAAATCGACGAGGTGATGGTGACGGCTCATCGTATGCCCCGACAATTAACGGCTACCGTTCCGGTACAGGCCATCAGCGGAGAAAAGATCCGAACACTCGGTTTACAGAATATGGCCGATGCGGTGCGGCGTTTTGCCGGTACTACCGTACGCGACTACGGCGGCATCGGCGGAATGAAAACGGTATCGGTTCGTAGTCTTGGCGCACATCATACTGCCATCAGCTACGACGAGGTAGCCGTCAGCAACTGTCAGGCCGGGCAAATCGATATCGGGCGTTTTTCGCTCGATAACGTTTCGATGCTTTCGCTCTCGGTCGGACAGGAGGAAGAGCTGCTCCGTTCGGCACGCATGGCAGCCTCGGCTGCCGTCTTAAGCATCCGTACCGAGACACCCCGGTTTATCGGCAAACGGAAATACAGTCTGCAAGCCAACGTGCGCACCGGCTCATTCGGTCAAATTCATCCGTTTCTACGGGCCGCTTTCCAAGCGAGCAAGCAGACCATCGTTTCCTTAGACGGTCATTTCCTGAGAGCAGACGGTACCTATCCGTTCATCCTTAAGAACGGAGCCTTAAGAACGCGTGAGAAACGATATAATTCCGATATCGTCGCATGGCACAGCGAAGCGAACGTTTTCCATACCATCAGCAACACCTCCAATCTGAATGTGAAGGCTTATTACTTTAATTCCGAACGCGGTCTGCCCGGAGGAGTGATCCTCTATAACAATGATAACCGCGAACGGCTGTGGGACGAAAACTTTTTTACACAGGCCTCGTACAAAAACCTTTTCTCCGACCAATGGTCAATGCAGGCACAACTTAAATACACCTACTCCTGGAACAAATACGAAGATACGGATGTTAAATATGAAAACGGAAAACAGATCGATTTGAATACGCAGAACGAATATTACGCCTCGGCTACGGCACAGTTCAATGCCACGGACCATCTCCGATTCTCTTTGGCACAGGATGGAGCGATCAATACGCTGAACAATAACATCAACGAAAGTCCTTCGCCTGTGCGCTACACTTCACTGACGGCTCTGCGTGCGTACTTCCGTACGGGAGCGCTGACCGTGAACGGGAAACTGCTTTATACGTTCGTCACCGAAGAGGTGAAGCGTGGAAACCGTCCGGACGACCGCAAAAAGTTGACTCCTTCGCTGTCGCTCAGCTACCAACCGTTCGCCACGCATCATTTCTACATTCGTGCCTTGTATAAAAAGACCTTCCGTGTGCCTACATTCAACGACTTGTACTACCTGCGACTCGGAAATACGGGCCTTCGCCCCGAACTCGCCGACGAATACAACGTCGGACTTACATGGAGCGCAACGCCGTCCCTGCCTTTTCTCGACCATCTCAGCCTGACCGTCGACGGCTATTACAACGAAGTACGTGATAAAATCGTCGCTTTCCCTTCCACCTACGTATGGAAGATGGCGAACTTCGGCAACGTTAAAATCACGGGATTAGACGTCAACGCGTCGGCCGGTGCTCCCGTCACCGACAAGATCCGGCTTGCCGCGAACGCGAGCTACACGTATCAGCGCGCCATCGACCGAACGGACCCGGAGGCAAAGAATTATAACCAGCAGATACCTTATACGCCACGTCATTCGGGCAGTGGAGCCGTGACCGTCGAAACACCGTGGGCAAATGTTGCCTACACGCTCGTAGCCGTCGGCAAACGGTATTACCTGAAACAAAATATCCCCGTAAACCGTATCGACGGATATGCGGAACACACGCTCGCCGTCTCCCGCCTTTTCCAGATGCGCTCGTGTGAAGTTCGGGTGCAGGCCGAATGCGTAAACTTGACCGACGAACAGTACGACATCATTAAATATTATCCGATGCCCGGACGATCATTCAGGGCAACGGTTTCAATCAAACTGTAACCGAACATTTTTATGAACCCCCTAAATAAAGAAAAAAGAATGGAAAAAAGAAATTTAAAAATCAGAAGTTTATTATTCAGCGTATGCTGTATGTTGGCCATCGGCCTTTCGTTTACCTCGTGTGATAACGACGAAGACGATCCCTTAATCGACACCGGATCGACTTTGACTCTCCCCAAAACACGTGTATTTATCCTGAATGAAGGAATAGACAAACTAAACAATGCCGGTCTGGCTTTTTACGCGCCGAATAAAGATGCCGATTTCGTGTCCGATATTTTTATGAAACAGAACAAAAAAGGACTCGGCGATACGGGACAGGATTTGATTGTTTATAAGAATCACATGTATGTATCCGTCTATCGTTCTCAGGTATTACTGAAGCTCAATTCCGCAGGTGTTGAGGAAAAGCGTGTAGCCTTTTCCAAAAGCGACGGTGCTCCGCGCCAGTTAGTAGCGGACAACGGAAAAATTTACGTGACGCTTTACAGTGGAAAGGTCGCTAAAATCGATGCGACAACACTCGATATAGAAGGGTATGTTGAAGTCGGAAAAAACCCCGAAGGAATTGCTGAGGATAACGACTGGATTTACGCCGTTAACTCCGGTCACGGTAAAGATTCTACGATGACCGTTATCGACAAAAAAGCGTTCGCCGTATCGAAAACTATTATCGTAGCCAAGAATCCTCAAAGAGTACTTGAATCCGAAGGACAAATTTTTGTTCAGGGCTATGGTCCTGATTATAGCTATCCCGTACAGAAAGTCGATGTAGCCAAAGGAATGGTTACAACGATTGCAAACGCCACGCATCTTTGCGAACACAATGGAATTATTTATATGGTCTACGGCGATACGGATTGGAGTACCCAACCTTATAAAACAACCAATACATTCTCCACTTATAATGTAAAGACGGGTACGCTGAACAAAACGAATTTCCTGACCAATATGCCGGAGAAACTAGGGAAAACGAGTGTTTACATGATGGAAGTGAACCCGAATAACGGCGATATCTATATCGGTACATCGAGCTTTACCGAAAACGGCACGATCTATCGCTTCGACCGTAACGGCAAATTTATTGAGCAGTTTGAATCGGGCGGTATCAATCCGAACCATGCCGTATTCTTTAATTAATACTACTAACATGAATAAAAAGATAGAATTATGGAAAGATTTAAATTAAACATTGTATGGCCTCTAATGCTTATAGTATTAGGTATTCTTTTTTCTTGCTCAGAATCAGAGGACAATACTATCAAGGTGAAGAATTATGAAAAAGATAGAGATATTTTGTCTCATTTTCTCGAAATAGATACATTAAATCTGAACTTTTACTTGAATATGCCACCTACTTCTAGGCACTTAAGCGATATTCCAGAGCATATACTCAGAGAAGTAAGGAGTGTTTCCGAGGAAAGTGAAAATAGATATAGAGCAGAAATTGATAAGATGAATAGCTCCATACAAGAAGAACTCTCTAAAACAGGGTATCTTGAGTTGAGCACATCATATGATAAATACTTTAAAAAAGTGACAAACTCTGTTATAGAGGTTACCACATCATATGAGATGACAAACCCCGTCATAGGGGTTACATCATATGACAGTATCCCTAATCTAAGAGCAGGAAAGTTAGGTAAACTACTGACTACAATCGCATTTAACGATAATCATGCGGTATCTCGTATTGTCTATGGAAAAGATAAAGTGATTACTATAACTAATTTGATCTATCGGAGAGGTGGTTTTTGTGAAGTTGATATTTCTTGTAGTGATGGATGTATAGAAAATACCACTACATCAACAGTTAGAATTATTCGCGCTGCGAACAACAGTAACATAACGAGCGAACACATTCATTATTGGGAAAATAACAGAGAGAAAGGGAACCGTACAAGGTGGAAGTTCCAAGCTATACCTCTCTCTCCAGGGATATTCTCAAATGGATCATTGAGAATTTATGAGAATGGGACACCATATCCAAAGTTGCCCGATCCTAAAATACTCGATGTGTATTTTGTTCGTTACAATAGTCAGACATTCATAGCCCAAATAATAAATCCAGATCCAAGCGCCAAATACTTTTGGGAAATTACTGGGAACGTGGATGTTATACATCTAGATAATACATTTTGTGTTTTTCATCCCAGATCTCATGAATCGGCTGTAACTTTTCAGATATACGTAGGAAAAAAACTTATGTATAGAAGAACTATTCCGAATTGGTAAAAATCTTGTATAGTTCAACGTTGAACACTTTATAGAACCAATGATACGCATTTGCTTCTGCCTATTATGGTTATTCCTCTGCCTCACGTCCGGCTGTAACGTGGGGCAGAGCTCTTCTTCGGCAACCGGAAAAGAAATAGCACCTTCAGCCGATTCAATAAGATATGCCGCGGGGTATACCGTAACGGCCTACGACGGGTATACGAAAGTCGAAGTACGTGACCCGTGGAACGAAGGCCGTCTGCTGCAACGCTACCTGCTTATACCCCGCGACGCTCAGCAACCCGACGGACTTCCTCAAGGAACAATCATCCGTGTGCCGGTAAAGAATATGGTTATTTACACCTCCGTACATTGCGCTATCATCGATGAGCTGGGGGCTTCAGACCGTATTGCCGGCGTGTGCGAGTCACGCTATATCGATGTGCCGGCCGTTCGAGACGGTCTGCAAAGCGGGACAATCACCGACCTCGGCGAAGCGACATCACCCAATATCGAAAAGATGGTCGAAATCGGTACGGAAGTGGTACTTGCTTCTCCTTTTCAGAACGGTAGTTACGGGCCGGTCGAAAAGATCGGGATTCCCATTGTCGAATGTGCTGATTATATGGAAGCCGACCCGCTCGGACGGGCAGAATGGCTCAAGTTCCTCGGACTGCTGACCGGACACTCGGCACGTGCCGATTCTTTGTTCCGTGAAACGGAGACAAACTACCTGCGCATAAAATCGCTGGCTCAAGATGTTACCCACCGTCCGACGTTGTTGACCGGCATGAAGTTCGGCACACCGTGGCATGTCCCGGCCGGAGAGAGCTACATGGCGCATATCTTTCGCGATGCCGGCGCCGATTACCTCTTTCGCGACCTGCCCGGCACCGGTAGTTCTCCGCTTTCATTCGAAACCGTACTCGACCGTGCAATCCATGCCGATTACTGGCTGATCCATTACAATAAGCCCACGGACATGACCTACGCCGATTTGCAATCCGAATACAGTCCTTACAATCGGTTCGACGCTTTCCGCGAACGCCATGTTTACGGATGCAACACAAACTCTTCGCTTTACTACGAACAAGTGCCGATACACCCCGACTACCTACTGGCCGAGTTGATTGCCATCTTCCATCCGGATCGGATGCCCGGCTACCGGTTCCGTTACTTCGCTCCGCTTGGCGAATAAATTTACTTTCTGATACCGCGGACCACTTCGGTGTGCCCGTCGATCATATAAATGCGTATCAGATACATCCCCGAAGGAAGCGTATGCGTATCGAGTATCTCGCCGGGACGATCTGCCTGCAAACGAAGCCGGCCGTCGACGGTATAAAATTCGATACGCTTCACCCTTTCGGCACCTTTCAAGTGTAACTGTTCGGTGAACACCGTAGGATAAATCGTCACTTCTTCGGCACCCGGCACATTGCTCATCGGTATAAATTCCACAGCCTCACTCCATACGCTCTCCGCATTTCCGTACAATGCCGAAACCTGATAATACACCGGTTTGACATGAGTCTTCGGATCGATATAACGGGTAGGCGCCGCCGATACTGTGGCGATCTTCACCTTATCACGGTAGATATGGTAGCCGGTGACCTGAGGGAAAGCATACGGCTGTAAGCTACGCATCGAAACCGTATCAGAAAGAGGCTCTGCAACTTGTGCTTTGCGGATGAGAACCGCCTCCGAAGCCGAAGCCGAAAGCAATGGTAGCGTTGAAGCTTCGGATGCGTATGTAGAAGGCAAATTGCCACTCTTGGAGCTGACGACGGCAGCGATAAAAAAGTTGAAATTAAAATTATGTGCATCAGGGCCGCTATGCAGCGTTTTCCAAGTCTTACCGTCGTATGAGTAGATATCTCCTTTCCCGTCGATAGCCGGGCCTTGATCGCATACGGCAGGATAATTCGTACTGCTGGCTGACAGCTCCGATACGTAAATTGCGACAGTCAACGGTTGTACGCCGTTAATAACGAAAGGAGTCGTCAGCTTGATGGTGTTCGTCCTGCGATACGTTACGTCAACGATTTTCTGTCGATAGCTGCGGTCTCCCTGCACAATATAGATTTCATACGTGTTATTCTGAATCGGAATAAACTTCACAGCCGTAATCGTTTTCAGATGCAGCGGCATGATTTCGTCCTTCGTCCATGCCTGTCCGAAATAGAAAGGCTTCGTCTCGCCTTCCTTATTCATATTCACCTCATATTTCGAGTTTTCTCCACCCCAATAAATCGTTTGTTCGTATACGGGCATATCCCACACGACAGCCGCTTTTCCGGACGCCGTACGTGTAACCTTCACATGCTCCGGCGCCTTATATTCGGTCAGAGCCAGAGAAGAGGTGATCGATGAAGACTCATTGCCATTGGCATAAACTGCCGTCACGGCATACGTCACGGTTCCGGCCGGCGGCGATCGATCGATGTATGAGCGAGCCTTTGTCTCCTCGATCTTTGTGTTGTTCCGATAGACACGGTACCCTTGAGGGATACCCGACGCGGGAGCGTCCCATGCCAGTGCGACCGTTCCGGTCTGATACGTCGAGCGAAGATTCGAAGGCGGCATCAGCAACGTGTGATAACGTCCCTCCAGCACTTCGACACCGGTTTTTCTCGGGTCTAAGAACTGATCCATATGAGCATGCGGCTGATCCATGTACTTATTCCAATGATAGCTCATCTTGCCGTACAGGTTCAAGCCATCCGGCTTGGCACACGTTGAACTTCCGCCCGTCAGTGTCCCGACAATCAGTTTATTCGTGTTAAACAGCGGCGATCCGGACGACCCGTCTTCCGTCACGCCATGCCCGTTGGGCGTCTTAATAAAGGTCACGTTCCAGTGTGCATGCGTATCGCCTTTGAGACCGTTGTTCGAGAGGAATGTATTGTGCGTAGCCGGTTTGTTATACGTCGAAATCTTTTTATAATCTCCTTTCGGATGATGGATGCAGACGCCGGACTGTGGAGCCTGACTGCGCCGATCCCAACCGTTGTAATATACGTTATAATCCTTCGGCACCGGGGTATTGAGGAGTAACAGCAAGCCATCGGACTGTCCGTTGGTAAGCGTGTATGCCATACGTTTGCAGCCGGTCAACGTTTTCGCCCCGACAGCAGGCGAACTCGTGCTGCAACCGCTCTGCTCCATATGAAAATAAAAGACCCACTGTTCCAAATCTTCATCGGAGGCCACCGTGTTTTTTTCGGTAGAGCAGTGCATGGCCGTCAAGACATAAGGCTTCAAGTCTTGTGCCGTATTATTGACCAACGAGCCGGTACAGATATAGCTTTTCGTACCGATGCGTTGCACCGTGTGGCAGACGCCTTTCTTTTGGTTTTGCCATGCATCTCCCTCTTCGCAATTGATATTGACTTCGCAGGGACCGGAAGATTTCGGTCCGCGCCGTAGCTGCACGCCTCCTTGCTCCGTTACGGACAAATGATTATAACCGTAACCGATCGCTTCAATCTCGATACGAGGCATCTGACCATCGGGCCCTTTGACATACTCCAGCGTCACGGCGTCACCCGCCACAAATTCGGTCGCAAAGCGCCCACCCGACGGATGCGTCGCATACGTGTAAGCGCCAAGCACCTGGCTTTTTTCCGCGTTATAGAGAAAGAGCTTCCCTCCTTCCGGAATGTAAAAGTCGGAATAATAGAGCATCAGTGCAATTGCGTCGTTAGCCCTTAATTCCAACTGCCAGATTTCCTGACCATCGGGCAAAAGGCTCCACTTCCCGGAGTTTCCGGGATTCAGAGCGACCTCAATCAGTGTTGAAACACATAAAGGCGCTAATCCTTCGCGCTCCTGCCAACGATCGACCTGCTTCATATCCTCCACATTAAATGTGACGGGAATCTCCATCACGGCGGCCTTACTGCGCAACGTTGCCTGATAGCGAAAACTCGGCGGTGTTCCTCCTTCGCTTATCTGTGCGATTGCGTTTGTTGCGATACACATTCCTATGCCTATCGTAGCCATGACTTGTCTCAGTCTGTTTGGTCTTCTTATCATGATGCTTCTTATCATCTATTTTCAACTGAAAAGTAAATGGTTATATTCTTTGTTCCAAGCGCACAAAGGTAGGCGATTTTCCGGAATGTTCAAATTTTTGCAAGACATCCGGACAGACTTTGACTATCGGACAAAGAACAGCAGACAACTAGATAAAAGATGGGCTAACTGCGGCATTAAAAGCCAGATGACCTCTGTGCGTCGCTATTCTCTTGTTTAAAAAAAGCGTTGGGCTATTTGCTTCGATAAAAAAAATCGTTTATCTTTGCAGCCCGATTCACGACAATAATAACTAAAAACAAGATAATAAGATGAAAAGAACATTTCAACCTTCGAACCGTAAGAGAAAGAATAAGCATGGATTTCGTCTGAGAATGTCGACAGCCAACGGACGCCGTGTATTGGCTTCGCGTAGGGCTAAAGGACGGAAAAGACTGACCGTTTCGGACGAATATCCGAAGTTTTGATAAACGATTCGTTTAAACGCATTGACCAGAGAAGGTAAAAGTTTCCGAGACGAAACTTTTACTTTCTTTTTTTGTGCATATCCTCGTTTTTGCCTACTTTTGCCTGCCAAGATGCAGATAAGCTTCAAGAACATACGCGAACAGTTCATGCGCATGCCGATCGTTTTGCATGTGCTTTTAATTGTGGGAGTGCTTTGCCTTCTATCGGCCATCACGCTGCAAAGCTTGAAGGGATATACACTTCACAATCAAGCCATCGTTGTACCGGATGTAAAAGGATTGCAACTTGAAGAGGCAGCCACGTTTTTCGACAACAACGATTTGCGCTATACCGTAATTGACTCTGTCTATACGAAGGACGTTCCACCCGGAGCCATTTACGAAATGGTGCCCGGTGCGGGTTCGAAAGTGAAAGAAGGACGCATCATCTTCGTGACGTTGAATGCCCGGACAGTTCAAACAGCTCCCGTACCCGATATAACCGATCTCTCTTTCCGTCAAGCTTATGCCTTGTTACAATCGAAAGGATTTACGTCCATCGATATCTTGTACGTGCCCGGACGTTACCGCGACTTGGCACTCGGCGTCGAACTGCGAGGTAATCCGCTGAAACCCGGCGAACGAATACCCGTGGCCGCTCAACTCGTACTGAAAGTCAGTGATGGAGGCTCCGCTCCCGATGCCGCATCGGGCGATTCAATTGATACGCCTCCGCGTCCCCGTACGGAAGAGGCAACAACATCGTCGGAAAACGAAAAATGGTTTTAAGATGGACAATTGGGGAATACCGGACGAAGAACAAGCAGATGCGTTTTTTGAACCCGAAGATGAGTTCGAAGGACCACAGGCATACGAACATTTTCGTTTTGTGGCCGATAAAAAGCAGACGCCGATCCGCATCGACAAGTTTCTGACTGACCGTCTGCCGCATACGAGCCGTAACCGCATCCAGCAAGCTGCCGAGGCCGGATGTATCCTTATCGACGGACAAGCCGTCAAAAGCAACTACCGTGTCAAACCTTCGGATGTCATCTCTATCGTCATGTCGTATCCACGCCATGAGACGGAAATCGTGCCGGAAAATATTCCGCTCGATATCGTCTACGAAGACGAAGACTTGCTCATCGTTAATAAACCCGCCGGGCTGGTAGTACATCCCGGACACGGGAACTATACAGGCACCCTTGTAAATGCGCTGGCTTTTCATCTCAAAGATCATCCGCACTACGACCCCTCCGATCCGCGACTGGGACTTGTACATCGGATCGACAAAGATACTTCCGGACTGTTGGTCATCGCCAAAAAGCCGGAAGCCAAAACCGACCTCGGACGACAGTTTTTCAACAAGACCACCCAACGTAAATATGTCGCTCTCACATGGGGCATTCTGAAAGAGGACGAAGGACGCATCGAAGGGAACATCGGTCGTGATGTGCGCGACCGGCTGAAGATGTGCGTCTTCCCCGATGGCGAGCAAGGCAAGCCCGCTGTCACGCACTATCGCGTGCTTGAACGACTGGGCTACGTCAGCTTAGTCGAATGTCGACTCGAGACAGGACGCACCCACCAGATTCGTGTGCACATGAAGCATCTCGGTTATCCCGTCTTCAACGACGCGCGTTATGGCGGAGATCAGATATTGAAAGGACAACACTTCTCGCGATACAAGCAGTTTATTCAAAACTGTTTCACCGTTTGCCCGCGTCAGGCGCTGCATGCCCAAACACTCGGATTCATACATCCTTCGACAGGGAAAGAGATGTTTTTCGAAGCTGAGCTTCCGGACGATATGCGGCAATTGACGGAGAAATGGAGAGTTTACAGCGCAACTTACGGATAAAGAAAGAATCGTAGAACATGAAGAAGATTATTGCCATCGTGGCCGGAGGCTATTCCCGTGAATACGACGTTTCGCTCAGAAGCGCCCAAGGGCTGGACCAATTCATCGATCAAACAACGTACGACGTATATCACGTACTCTTGACACGCAACGAATGGAGCGTCAGACTCCCCGACGGCTCTATGCAGCCGATCGACCGCAACGACTTTAGTTTTAATCATAACGGTAAAACCGTGAACTTCGACTTTGCCTATATCACGGTACACGGCACACCCGGCGAAGACGGACGGCTGCAAGGCTATTTCGACATGCTGCAAATCCCCTACTCTTCGTGTGGAGCATTAGCCAGCGCATTGACATTCAACAAATATACGTGTACGCAATTTCTGAAAGGACAAGGCGTGAGGGTGCCCCAAGCTCTTCGAATCCGCCGCGGACAAACCTTGCCGACAGAAACCATAGTAGAACAGCTCGGACTGCCGGTCTTTGTAAAACCGAACGACGGGGGAAGCAGCCTCGGCACAACGAAAGTCAAAGAACCCGGACGGATGCAGGATGCTATTCGCGAGGCCTTCGGCGAAGGAGACGAAGTCATTATCGAACGATTCGTACCGGGCATCGAGGTGACGTGCGGATGCTATAAAACAGCCGAAAAAGAAGTCGTTTTCCCGCTGACCGAAGTCGTTACAGACAACGAATTTTTCGATTACGGAGCCAAATACAACGGTGAAGTGCAGGAGATCACGCCCGCACGCATCCCCGACGAAATCACAGACTCGATCCAGAAGGAAACCCTGCGAATCTACGACCTTGTCGGAGCAAAAGGCATTATCCGTGCGGATTTTATCATTCCCTCGGACGGAAAACCCGTTGTGCTCGAAATCAATACGACTCCCGGAATGACGTCTACCAGCTTTATTCCGCAGCAAGTACGCGCTGCCGGACTAAACATGACCGACGTGATGACCGAAATCATCGAGAACGAATTAAAGCAAATGACAAAAAGGTGATCTGAACAATAGTTGTAGCATTTTAGTTGTAAGTTTACTTAGGTGAATCTCGGAAAAAAAACATGGACAAAAAAGAACACTCGTATAATTTTGACGACATACGCCCGCTGAATGACAACGAGGTAGAGCAAGCCATCGAAGAACTGGCATCGTCCGAAGGATTACAGCGTGCGTTACGTTTCATCAAACCGGAGTTGGACTGGGAGGCATTCGTGGCCACCATGCGATCGTGCAAAACGAAAGCGCAATTCAAGTCTACGATTGGCTATAAGGCCGTGATGGATGTAGCCCGACTCAGCACTTTTTCATTGACCATCTCCGGACGGAGCCGGCTGGCTCAACAAATCCCGTGTACCTTTATCTCCAATCACCGCGACATCGTACTCGACGCGGCCTTCCTCAACGGATTGCTCTACGAAATCGGATACGACATGACGCAAATCGCCATCGGTGACAACTTGCTTATTCATCCGTGGATCGACACCGTCGTACGTCTGAACAACAGCTTTATCGTCAAACGGAATGTTCCGGTGCGTCAGGTACTCGAAGACAGCCGGAAATTATCCGCCTATATCCGCCATACCCTTGAAGTCACAAAAGAATCCATCTGGATCGCCCAACGTGAAGGACGGGCCAAAGACTCGGACGACCGCACCCAGAGTAGTGTCCTGAAGATGCTTTGCATGGCTGGCGAAAGCAATGATTTACTGACGAATCTCATGACGCTGAACATCGTACCCATCGCCATTTCGTACGAGTACGACCCATGCGATTACCTTAAAGCGCAGGAGTTTCAATTAAAGCGGGATCATCCGGATTATGTAAAAAGCAAACGCGATGACTTACTGAACATGGAAACCGGCATTCTGGGAGACAAAGGACGCGTACATTTCACCATCGGTACTCCGCTGAACGGCACACTGAAAAATTTCGACCGCAACATGGGGCGCAATGAACTGATTGCAGCGGTCGCACATGCCATCGACCGCGACATCTATGCCCACTACCGCTTTTACCCCTGCAACTACGTGGCTTACGATATGCTCTACCGAACGATGCGCTTTCGCGACCATTACGACAGGCGCGATCCAGTGCGCTTCGAGGCCTACCTTCAACAGCAACTGAACAAAATCGATATTCCGGATAAGGACGAAACGTTTCTGCGTACCAAGATGCTGGAAATGTACTCCAACCCGCTTAAAAACCATTGGGAGTACAAACAGGGATGACAGGCGACGAACAAAAACATGCCGGAAGAGTGCCGGAACCGACCTTACGCAGACTACCGTGGTATCTCGCATTCCTTAAACTGCTGAGAGGGTGTGGCGAAGTATCCGTATCATCGACCCAGATCGGCAAGGAGATCGGCGTCGATCCCAGTCAGGTAGCGAAAGACCTCTCGTTTGTGAACATTTCGGGAAAGACCCGTGTCGGCTACGAAATCGATGCGCTTATCGATATTCTCGAAAACTTCCTCGGCTTTACCCGTCAACATAAGGCCTTCCTCTTCGGAGTCGGACGGTTAGGGGCTGCCCTGATGCGCGACTCGGGACTCAATCAATACGGGATGGATATCGTGGCGGGCTTCGACGTGCGTCCTAATGTAATCGGTACGTCTATCGACGGTATTCCCGTGTTCCATATCGATGATTTTGAAACCAAGCAGAAAGAATACGACGCGACGATCGCCATCATCACGGTGCCCGTCGAAGTGGCACAGCAAGTGACCGACCGAATCCTGACTGGAGGCATTCGCGCTTTGTGGAATTTTACGCCGTTCCGAATCCGCGTGCCGGAAAACGTCGTCGTACAAAACACCTCGATTTACGCTCATTTGGCGGTGATGTTCAACCGCCTGAACTCACTTAACCCTTGAACAGATGAAAGTTTTTGCCGTCGGGATGAATTATGCCGCCCACAATAAAGAGCTGCATCATTCGTTAGATTTATCGGAGCCTGTGATTTTTATGAAAGCCGACTCGGTGCTGAAAGACGGGAAACCGTTCTTCATCCCCGACTTTTCGGACGAAATCCATTATGAGACGGAAATCGTCATAAAAATCTGCCGGCTGGGTAAAAACATCGACGAACGGTTTGCTCCGCGCTATTACGACGAGGTGACGGTAGGTATCGACTTTACCGCACGCGACCGGCAACGGGAATTGCGCGACCAAGGGCTGCCGTGGGAGCTTAGCAAAGCCTTCGACCATTCGGCGGCAGTCGGTGAATTCGTCCCTCTCAACACACTGGGCGACATTCAACAACTGGCTTTCCGACTCGACAAGAACGGACTGACGGTTCAGCAAGCCAACACATGCAGCATGCTTTTTCCGGTCGACCGGATCGTAGCGTATGTGAGCCGTTTTTTTACCCTGCGCATGGGCGATCTGATCTACACGGGCACCCCCGCCGGGGTGGGACCGGTACGGATCGGCGACCATCTGGAAGGCTTCCTCGGGAACCGGAAGGTACTCGACTTTTATGTACGTTAAAAACAAAGAGGAAGAAAAAAATATGAGGCGAACGATAGCTGTTTTATGCGCCGTTTTATTAGCTTGCAATCTTGTACGGGCAGACCGAAGCCTGTATGCAACAAGTTCCGTCCTGTCGAAAGGAAGATGGGTGAAAATCCGCGTCAACGACGACGGCATCTATAAACTGACCCATTCAGACCTGAGAGCCATGGGGTTTTCCGACCCCTCGAAAGTATCGGTACATGGCTACGGAGGCTGGATGCTTGACGAAGATTTTTCTAAACCCTATATAGATGATGTCCCCGCAACAGCCATTTATCGCGGAGCGGATTATATCCTCTTCTACGGACGCGGGCCGGTGAAATGGAGCTACGACAGCCGCCAATCTGTGTTCGTTCACGAAAATAATCCGTATGCGATGCACGGATACTATTTCGTGACCGACGCAACGGAAACGTACAACATGGGCACAACCCCATCTCAAGGCAGTCCTTCACGCAACGTAACGACTTTCGACGAACGCTTGCTCCACGAAGTTGATCGGGAATTCTTGCAAAAAGAAGGGCAAACCGGCTCCGGCCGAGAACTGTTCGGCGAGAGTTTCACCAGCGTACTGTCTCAAAACTTCCCCTTCTCCATGCCGGGTATCACCGGCGACGACGGCAAGGTCACCCTCCGTTTTGTAGCCTATACAGGGGTTACCGGAGAAGGAACCGTCACGCTCTCCATCGACGGGCAGCAATTGCTCACCGGAATCATTCCTCACAATAATAAGATATATACGAAAGCTCTTGATTTTATGAACATAGCCGTATGGAAAGGTACCAAAAGTGAAAACCCGAAAGTGACCGTAACATACAATAAACCTTCCGCTCCGAGCTTTCTGGATTATATCCGCCTGCAAGCCCGGCGAACACTCCAGCCCTACGGCGCTTATACGTTCTTTCGCGATGTGCAGTCGATGCAGGAAGCATCGCAGTTCATCATTCGGAACGCTACGTCAGATATGGCCGTATTCGACGTGACAGACGGCGTGAAGGTGACGCGAATGGAAGCCTCGCTCAACGGATCCGAGCTGTCGTTTTCCATTCCGGCAAGTCGTACGACATTGCGCGAGTTCGTGCTTGTCGACCTCTCCAAACCATTCCCCAAACCCGAAACGGTCGGTGAAGTCACAACACAAAACCTGCACGCCCTTCCGCAAACGGATATGGTGATTCTCGCGCCGCCGGCATTCGTTGCCGAAGCCGAACGACTGGCCGCAGCCCACCGCCGTAAGCGCGACAGCATCAGTGTAACCGTCGTCACTCCGGAGCAGGTATACAACGAATTTTCAAGCGGCACACCCGATGCCACGGCGATCCGCCGTTTTATGAAAATGTTTTACGATCGACGCACGTCGGAAGACGATGCACCGAAATACCTGCTGCTTTTCGGCGACGGAGCACACGATAACCGCCAGCTCTCCTTGGCATGGAAATCGATCGATATGAGCAACTTTCTGCTTACATTCCAGACACAATATTCGTTGGGAGGAGATTATGGTAAGCCTCACCAAGAAACGTATGTTACCGACGACTATTTCGGTTTTTTACGCGATGGCAGCGGAAGCGATATTGGTGGAAGTTATGTCGAGTTAGGTATCGGGCGTTTTCCGGTACGCACCGTCAATCAGGCAAAAGCCGTCGTAGACAAAGTGATTCGTTATATCGAAACCCCTGCTTACGGCAGTTGGAAAAACCAGCTCTGCTTTATTGCCGACGATGGAAATCCGACTGATAAATATAAAACAGAGCATATGGATGATTCCAATGATTTAGCAAAGAAGATAGAAGACAATCATCCGGAATATATTACGAATAAACTCTTTTTCGATGCGTTCAAAAAATCGAGTCTGGGCAGCAGCGGGTCATATCCCGATGTGGAAAAGAACATTCAAAAACTGCAACGCCAAGGGGTGATGCTGATCAACTATACGGGGCACGGCAATGCCGAGGCGTTAAGCGACGAGCACGTGATTACGCAAAGCATGATCCGGCAATACACCTATCCGCATCTGCCCTTGTGGATTACCGCTTCGTGCGATTTTACACCGTTCGATCATACGACGACCTCGGCCGGCGAAGATGTCTTCCTGACCGAAAAAAGCGGTGGGATTGCACTAATCACCACTTCTCGCGTAGCATACGATAAGCCTAATTTTACAATTAATAAATTATTAGTATCGAACTTGTTCAAGAAGAATAAGGGACGCCGGATGACATTAGGCGATATAATGAAAATAACAAAAAACGGACATCCGGTGTTTTACAACCGCTGCTTCGTCCTGATTGGCGACCCGGCCCTTGCGCTCGCCTATCCGGAATACGGAATGCATGTGACCGAAATCAATGGAAAAGCCGTTTCCGAAACATCCGTCAACTTTAAAGCGTTAGACCGGGTAACCGTGACCGGAGAAGTGATTGGTGCGGACGGCGCCATCCTAACGAACTTCAACGGCCAAATGACAGCCGTGGTACTCGACAGCCAACAAGAAATTACGACCCTCGATAACAACCGAAAAGGCAACAAATTCACTTATAAGGATTATCCGAATACGATCTATAAAGGCAACGCGATCGTTGAAAACGGTAAGTTCACGTTTTCCTTTATCGTTCCTGCCGATATCTCCTACACGAATGGCCCCGGAAAAATGAGCCTTTACGCCTACGACGAAACGAACGGCCTCGAAGCCAACGGAGCCTTCCTCAAATACACGGTGGGCGGTACGGCCGGTCAAATCGAAAAAGATACCGTCAAGCCGGAAATCCGCATGTTGTACCTGAACGACAGCACCTGGACAGACGGACACGACACGAACGAAACGCCTCTGTTTGTGGCCAAGGTATGGGACAAGAGCGGAATCAACATCACCGGAAGCAGTATCGGGCACGATATCATGCTAACAATCGACAACAATCCGTTGCTCAGCTATAACCTCAATAGCTACTATACGAATGTGGCCGGCAGCGAGGGCGAAGGGATTATCAAATTTCCGATTCCCGCGCTGCCCGAAGGAAAGCATACGGCCGAATTCAAAGTCTGGGACATCTTCAACAACTCGACGACGAAAACTTTTACGTTCAACGTCGTTAAAGGCCTGAAACCGTTCCTTTCCGGACTGACGGCCGGCCCCGTGCCCGCACGCGAAAAGGTAACGTTCTACCTCTACCATAATCGCCCCGAATCGAAGATCGACGCAACCATCTACGTGTACGATTTGAGCGGACGCCTATACTGGAAACATGAGGAGATCGGTTCGTCCGACTTGTCCAAAGCCTACACCGTAACGTGGGATTTAACGAGCAGCAACGGTACACGCCTCCGTCCGGGAATCTATCTCTATCGCGCCGTGATCCGTTCGGGCAACTCGACCGAAGCCACATTGGCAAAGAAAATGATTATTTTGGCAAAGTAAGGAATCGTATCCATCAGGCGAAATGTTAATGATGGGACGTTACCATTGGGGTAGTATTACAAAAATTCAGTTTTGACAGAAGAGGACAAAATGGAAGATAATCCTTGTTTAGCGCATAGATTGAAAACATGATACATCCAATTAAAAATTACTCAACCAAAAAGCATATCAGCTTCGTGATTTTTTCCTTGATCAACATACTTTTTGCAGTTAAGTATTTTTCGAGATATACGAGCTACTATGTATGGATGGTTGCCATTCTATGTATATTCCATACACTTCTGTTCTATAAAGGGAAAGAACTCCTCCGGTTTATCCGTCGGAAAAATACGTTTATCGGTATTTTATGGCTCGTTTTCTTTTGTGTCGGATGTATCCTTGTCTGGGACAAAATACCTGTAGAGTCATTGAATGTAGATCGATGGAGCGTAATCACCTCTTTTTGGAATAATTATTTCAGCGATCAGTACGTATATTATGCCCAGTCTCATCTGGGGAATTATCCGGGCCCAATGCCTTTTTATTTTATCTTGGCTCTTCCTTTTTATCTCGTCGGAGAATTGGGATTTCTTTCGCTTGCAGGAATCGTTGTTTTTTACGGATTAACCAAATACATGAAAATAGTGTCTCCTTATCCTTTCTTATTCAAACTGTTAATAACCACTTCTCCTTTTTATCTTTGGGAAGTACTGGTAAGAAGCAATATCTTTCTGAATGCCGTCCTTATAGCATGTTCGCTAATCTTATTTTTCAGAATTAAGAATTATACGTCTCTGAAAAATCAATTATTTATCGGAGGAATAATCGGTTTGCTTTTGTCTACCCGAAACGTATTTGCACTCTGCTATATCATCTTTTTTCTGCATACCATCAGAACAGGGCAGCTGTCCCTTCAATCGGCAATAAAGATCGGAGCGATATCAGTCCTCGTTTTTATCTCTACATTTTTACCTTTTGTGATGGGATTCCGGGATGATTTTCTGCAGATGAATCCATTCATCATTCAATCGTCTTTTTTGATGCCGTTCGGATGGGTAGTGACTGCAATTATTTGTTCCTGTTTTATGTTTCTGTTTTGCAAGCAAAATGCGGATGTCTTTTTCTACAGCGGAGTCATTTTGTTTATAACGATTATGCTTCATTTTATGTATCACGCCCTCAGCACATCGGTCTATACCTCTCTGATTCAAGAATCATCCATCGATGTGTCTTACTTTATCCTGTGTATTCCGTTCTTTTTATGTTACCTTCTGTATGAACAATCGAATCGACCGGACATTCGTATGGAAAAGTCATCTTCCATCGGCAAAGTGAAGTTGAAGATGAACAATCAAGGAAAAAATCTAATTTACAAACCAATAAACATCATATTACATCAGTATAAAGAAACAATTTGGGGTACCGCACAAAAAAATGTCTCCTCTATTAGAAAAATATTACCCATATTTTTTTTGAAAGTATTTGTGTGTTTAAAAAAAAGTATTACCTTTGCATCGCAATTGAGAACTCAATGCAACATATTGGTGTGGTAGTTCAGCTGGTTAGAATACCTGCCTGTCACGCAGGGGGTCGCGGGT
>NZ_JAUMYS010000066.1 GCF_030528505.1 Tannerella sp. | reverse complement strand
GAAACAAGAGACGCGGATTTCGAAAAGCGAAACGAGTAGAAAAGAAAATTAAAATGTAAATGAGATGAATACATTGATGAATCTTTCAGTAGACATAATAGACAAATTAAACAAAGAAGGATAGTCGTATACCTAACCGTTCGATTGCTGTTAGAGTAAATTTTAATAATCAGACATTAGAAGATAGATGAGATCATAGATGATATTACCTTTTTAAATAGAAGAACCTCTTATGTGATACTAAAAAAGGTATGGCAAGTTTCAACTGAAAAAATTGATAAACAGTTACTCTACTCCGCAATTCAAAAATTTTTCAATGAGAAATTCCTACTTGATTATTACATTATGCCCAAAGGATATATTTGTTTTGCTGAAAGAAAGAGACAAACTCTATTTAATTATGATGGAAAAATTTTTAAATGTTCCACTATTTCTTCATTTAACGACCAAGCGTCTTTGGGTAAATTAAACCTCGAAACAGGACAAGTAAATTGGGACTTAAATAAACAATCTTATTGGTTCAAAGACTTAGCCCAGAAACAATGTGAAGAATGCAAATGGTTTCCAGCATGCCTCGGACCGTGCAACAAACAGTTATTAGCACATAAAGGAAATTTTATTTGTACTTTCGACGCCATGAATATGGACACTAAAGACTATCTGGTATACTCCTTTAAGTTTCATTTGTTAAAAAATGAATTAAGTCAAAAAGAAGAATAAGATGAGATAAGTACAACTCCGTTATGGTGGTATTTGTCGCTTTGTAGAGTTATATCTATTTGAAAAAATATCATATGAAAAAAACGATCTTATTCCTTGTTCTGATTGTTGGGACATATGGAGGATTCGCACAATATTCCTTCTCCGGCAAAATTACGGATAAAGAGAAAAATCCGTTGACAGGTGTTCAAATCTTACTCTCGATAAACGACTCGCTGTTTGCGGCGGGACTAAGTGATGAGAAAGGAAGGTTTATGATTCGGGAACTTCCCGAGGGGACATACTGGCTACAAATCGTTTATCCGGGGTTTACTCCGTTTGAGGAGAAATGTATGATCCAGCGTAGCATACATGCCGACTTCGTATTGTTGGAAGAGAGAAATATCAGGCTCAACGATGTTGTTATTACGGCCAAGAAAAGTGATTTGGTGAAACGCACAGCGACCGGCGAAATATTCTATCTGTCCGAAAAGGCCAGAAACAGCGGTGATCCGTATCGTGCATTGCGAGAAATTCCAAGACTGGCGGTCAACGAGGCGATGCAATCGGTCGGCATGCGAGATGGAGGAAAGATGCAGGTGTTGATCAATGGAAAAATGATGCATTCAGGAATAGCTCCGATTAATCCGAAAGACATTGAGTCCGTCGAAGTGATCGACGTGGTCAGTGCTCGCTATGTACAACAGGGTATCAAACACATACTGAACATCAAATTGAAAAAGAAACGTGAACCATATTTGTTTTTTCAGACGGCTACGCGACATGATATTCCATTGCGGAACAGTATGGGAGTCGTTTATTTCGAGATAGGAAATCCGAAATATTCTCTATATGGAAGATTGGCAGGAAATATGATCCATAAAGACGACAGCCATTCGGATATGTGGCAGAGAAACACAGAGTATCTCAAGCAAAGTACGGGAAAGACAAGAAATAACAGTCGAGAATTTCTAGGTGAACTACTCTTCAAATGGAGTCTGACTGACAAGGATTTTTTTGCGGCTCATATATATGGCAGACAAAATGACAAGAAAATTAGGAGCTGGGGAGACGGCTCTTTCAAAACCGACTCGTTACGGGCCTTTGATTATGTGTCGCTTCATAAAAACAACGCGTATGTACTCACTTCAAGTCTTTATTATCTACACGATTTTTCACCTAATCAACGATTCGAAGTCACACTTGCCTACAACAAAAACAGGGATAAAAACAATGGAGAACGCAACGAAACGTACTCCGGTAAATTATATGATTTCCTTTATCGATATGACAGTGAGCGTTCATCGGCCAACCTGAACCTTGATTATTCAATCGACTGGAAAGATGCCAATAGTTTAAACATCGGAATGTCGACACGCTACATAAACGATCACATTGATAAGGTAAGTGATAAAGTTCCCGTATTCCTTCATAAGGCCTGGAATAGCTATTTGTATGCTTCATTTAGCAGCAAGGTCGGGAATCTGTTGTATATGGCTTCGGCGGGTCTGGAAGGCATACATCTGAAAGCAGGCGATGTGTCGAACGGCTATATCAAACCGCGTGCAGCGTTAAGCATTACTTATCGCTTCAGTAAAGAATACTCTATAAGAATGGGCTATACATTAACTAACCAGGCTCCTTTAGTCGGGCATCTGAATCCCTACAATACCTCTACCGACCCTCTCGTAATCACGAAAGGAAATCCCGAATTGTTACCCGAGCAAAAACATCAGTTCAAGTTGTCTCAGACCATTAATAAAAAGGGATTTTATGTTACCCCGTCTATTTCGTACGATATTTCGACCGACATTATTGAGCCATTCGGTTACAGTGAAAACGACATCTTTGTTCATACATATAGAAACTCGGGTCGCTTCAGCACCCTTTCGGCCGGAGGAACCATTCAGTATCATCTGAAAGAAAACCGCGGTAGCGTCTATATCGGGGCATATCATCTTACGGATTATTTCTCAGGAATGTCTTTCAAGTCAAGTGTTTCACTCAGTGCCGGTCTATGGTACAGTTATAAGAAATGGTATTTTGGTGGTGATATTGACTATCGGAATTACGAATACACGCCTCTTTCGCGCATCAGACAGCTCACACCAGCCTACTCTCAGATTCAGGTAAACTACAATTTTACGAAAGATTTTTATATTGCCGTAGCACTACCTTATTTTATCGGGAAGTTGTCAACCGAAACGACTACGCAGGCCGATACGTATGCTGCATATCATCGGCAAGAGATGACGAGCATGTCAGGGCGTCCGTGGATATTGCTACGCTACACATTCAGAAAAAATAACAAGTCAAAAATTAAATTGAACAATGTGGTAAAAAGTAAAGAAGAGGGTATCTCTTTATGAACGGACTTCGGGAGCACCTTTCTTTCTTCTGAGAAATGTAACCTCCCATCCGCTCTACTTGTCTATAAGCATACAGGGAAGGAGAAAAGAAGATGTGCGATCCCCCCCTCGTACATAATAAAAATTAAATTCGACTCGTTCATTTACATAAACACCAAAACATCATGAGAACATTTCAAAGCATGCTGATTTTTCTGCTGGGCGGTATCGTCTACCCACTTTCGGCACAGATCACCGGCCGCGTGGTCGATACCCGGAACCAACCTCTCGAGTTTGCGAATGTCGCGCTGTATGCATTGCCCGATACGACCTTGATCACGGGAACGATCACCGATACGGAAGGGAAATTTGCAATCTCTTCCGCCCATACCGGCCAATCGATGCTGCGTATCTCCATGCTGGGCTATGAAACGAAAGAGATCGATCCGTCGAGAGGCGAGCCGGGAATAATTGTGCTGAACGCCATCGCACAACAACTCGAAGATGTAATTGTCACAGCCCGAAGGATAAAGCGAAGTCCCGGGGGCTATGCGGTGAATCTTCAGGGTGAAGAAACGGCTCAGGGCAAGCAGGCCGATGAATTGCTTCCTTTTCTGCCGGGTATAACGACCGAAAACGGGCTCTTAAAAGTCCTGGGACAAAACATCGGCGTGATTTATCTGGACGGCATACGTATCAAAGATCAGAAAGAGCTGGCCGCCATTCCGGCAGAGCAGATTCAGACGGTAAAAGTCGATTATCTGGCCGGGAGTGAAGAGTTCGCCTCGATCAAAGGAGCCGTTATCCGGATTCAACTCAAAAAGCAACCGCAGGGCGGATACTACGGACGACTAAGCGCAGGAGCTACTTTTATGAGTCAATACGGTTTCACCGGCGATTATCTCACATCTACCTACAGTTATCGCTACAAAAAGCTGAGCCTTTATAACAGCCTTTACTACAACGATTCCAAAGCAATCGGGGATATTGAAAACCAAACTCTTTTTCGGCAGTCGGGCACGAAGATCAATACAGTCGAACAATACCGTAGTTGGGGAAGATATGTTCATGACCGGCTGAGTCTTACATACGATCTAACGGAGAATCAGACTCTCGGCGCTTCTTTCTTTCTCTCCACCCACCATGCCAAGCCGAACAATGACGTACGAAGCGAGACGACCACGACGGAGGGGAAAACGCTCAGCCGATCGACCGTCGAAACACCCTACGACTACCTGCGGTATCAGGCTACGGCCCGATACAATTACGTCACGGACGAGAACGGTAGCGAGCTTGCCGTCGTAGCCGATTATCTTCAGAATAACGAAGAGGACAGAATGAAAACCAGGATTTTTGGCAAGGAATACGTCGCCGGAGTCACCGAAAGCCGCTCCCGGCAAATCACCCGAATGATGGAAACACAAATCTCTTACGATAAACACTTCGCATCCGGCAACGCGTTGAACACCGGAGTGAGTCATCGGTTGATCCGTACGGATTACGACCTGCGTGACTTCCGAAACATCACCGAAAAACCCGAAGCACGCGGGCAGATGCCGGCTATCTTCTCCGAGTTCAAGGGACAGATCAACAATTTCCAGTACGGAATCGGACTCAGGCTACAACAGAGCTTGATCGAGTACCATCCATCCGACCGGACAGCAAGCAGCAAATATTCGGACTGGGACATTTATCCTTCGGCCGATTTGCTCTACATGATCAATCCCGACAAAGGACATCTGTTTATGCTGTCGTACAAAAGAAGCGTCGATGAGATGCCGTACAGTGCAATAAGTCCTTATCGAAAATACGAGAGCGAACATTCATACATCAGAGGCAACCCTGAGCTGATTGCCCCGAAACAAAGCTTGGTGATGGCCGGGTTAGAACTGTTTGACAAAGTATCGATCAGCGGCATATATATGTATGGGCAAAATCCGATTTATCATTCTACTCAGGTAGACCCCGAGAATCCGCAGCTCACTTACATGATGCCCAAAAACGGTCATCACGAAACACTGCTGGGAATCAATCTGGAGACACGCCTCCAACCCACGTCGTGGTGGGGGCTGAAAGCCAATGCGATGTATTCCCTGTACGGTTCGGAGACGGAAGATTTTAAAGTGAGCAACCAGTCCAAATATTACTTTTCGATGAACAACAACTTCACGTTCTCCAAGAATGCAGGTGCCACACTCGAAGGATATTACGAACCGACCTATATGTTTACCAACGAACGGTACCGGACTGTATATGAAATGAGCGGAAGTGTATACAAAAAGTTCTTCAACGGCAAGTTGGAATGCCGGCTCAAATGTAAACTCTTCCGAAAAGGACGTGTCATCGAAACCGATACGCCCAAACTCTGGAAGAGCTATGCGAACCAAACGAATGAGCAATATCTGCAAATATCGCTTTCATACTCCTCCAGAGGAGGGAAAAAGGTAAGCATCAAGCAGACCGAAAGTCTTCAGGAATACAACAAAATAGAAAGTTCCAAAAGATAACCATATGCTTTTCCCCTTTGTCAAACAACCCGATGCGATGGACTGCGGGCCGGCGTGCCTGACGATGATTGCTGCACAAGAAAATTATTTATTATGTTTTTTTAATGTGTATAATTTGGACAAATCCGATGTATGGTGTTATTTCGCAATCGAGATGTATGATCTCTTCGACTAGTGTAAAAACCGAACGAAAGGAAATCATGGAAGCCCTCACTGCGGACTCTTTACCCCCTAAAAGGTAAAAGTTGATAGTGATCACTTGCATTTGCATACAGAAACTTGTTCGACACAAGCAGATGTGCGTTATTTGAACACGAAAACACGAAAACAGGGCAGCCTAAGGAACTGCCGGAACAGAATGGACCGAATGCCATAAGGCATATATACTTTGAGAACTCTGAAAACCGTTTGTTCGCACAAGAGAGACAAACACAGAGGAAATACGATTTTCACGATGTATCACAAACAAGCCGGAAAAGGCACTGCAGAAATTGTAAAAAAGATATTTCACCTAGTTTCTTATGTCTGCCGAAAGCGAAGTACAGTAGCGAGTATGGCAGTGTAGCAATCTCCAACCGGTATCATCATACCGGGAAACTGCATCAAACAATGGACGCGGATTTCGAAAAGCGAAACGAGTAGGAAGAAGAAAAAATGATTATCTCATGAATAAGATTAAAGATATTCAATTGTCTGAAAAGACATTGAGTGAAATGGAGATGGAAAACATCCTTGGTGGCTATTCGGAGGAATCTTCAGCTACATACAATTGTTATCAAGGCAATTGTGCTGCAGGGTGTTCAGGTCATGGCGGTGGCCAAGATCAAGGAAATGGTATGCCGGTTTAAACGGAGTTGATTAGGATAGGATTGCTTGGCTTTATGTAGAAAATTAGACTTATTGATTAAGCATTCTATGTAACCAAATAATCCTATCTGTTAATATGCAAATAATGAAATATGAAGGGAAGTAGATATAATTTTTTTGTTCCATATAAAGATAGAGTGATCTGTTTTAATGGTGTAAGCGGAAAAGTGTTTTCTGTTTCAAAAGGAGATGAATTTAATGAGGTTAAACGGTATATAGAAGCTCCAGATGGTCGTAATAACCTAACAAACTTTATGGTAAAAAATAATTTTATCGTAGAGGATTTGACGAATGAAGTAGAGTTATTCAAGCTAAACAATCGAATTGCAGTTTTCGATAACTCTTTTCATCTTATCATTAATCCCACATTGGAATGTAATTTCAGTTGCTGGTATTGTTACGAAAAATCGATTCCAGGGAAAATGTCCGATCAAACACAGCGAAGAATCGTGAGATTAATCGAAAATCTTACATCTGGAGGAAAGATACGCAAATTAACAATAAGTTGGTTTGGAGGAGAACCAATGCTGTATTTACAACAAGTTATTTATCCAATATCATTATCAGCAAAGGAACTTTGTGAGAAATACAATGTGGAATTTGGAACAAATGCGACTACAAACGGATTTCTTATATCAAAAGAAAAAATCCATTTCTTAAAAGAAATAAACATGTCCCATTTTCAAATCACATTGGATGGAAACAAAAGCACACATGATAAGGTTCGCAATCAAAATGGACGCCCTTCCTTTGATAAAATTATTGATAATATAACACGTATATGCAAAAATATACCTGATGTTAGTATTATCTTAAGGGTAAATTATACGAATGATATTTTAAAACATGACATAAGCGAAACATTGTCGTTATTTCCCCAACAAATACGAAAAAATATACGGGTTGATTTTCAAAGGGTTTGGCAAACAAGAGGAGAAAAAGATACGACAGATTTGCTAAAAGGAATTAACACTGCATTAGATATGGGTTTTGCACCTTCGGTTTGTGGAAGTTTTTCTGTCAAAAAGCACTACCAGTGCTATGTGGATAAATTCAATTTTGCACATATTAATTTCGATGGAAAAGTGTATCGTTGTACGGCAAGGGATTATTCTCAAAAATACATCTGTGGAGAATTGAGTGAAACTGGAGATATCATATGGAATGCAGGAATAAACGAAATGATGTTTGCACAAAGTAATTTCGATAACGAAATGTGCTTATCATGCAAATTATTGCCGATATGTACAGGCCCTTGTTATCAAAATTACAGAGATTATAAGGAAGGAAGAAGTAAGACTTTTTGCTTTCAAAAGGACAATGAAATTGATGTCGAGATGTTTATCATACAGTATTATCTAACTACGATAAAGCATGCGGAAAATAATAAGATATAATATACTCGTCAGTACATTATTGTTTTCTATTTCATTTTGGGTACACTCTCAGCATTCGGTGAGTGGTTTTGTCGTAAAAGAGCAAGAAAAAACACCACTGGAGTTTGCTACCGCAGCGCTTTACACGGCCGATTCCGCGCTACTCAAAGGCAGTGTAACGAACGACAAAGGCATATTTCAATTCGACAATATCCACGACGGGCACTACATGCTCGAGGTGCGTTTGATCGGCTATCAGACTATTCGCCGACCAGTCGACGTGCGCGGCGTCGACACGGATGCGGGCACGATAACCCTACAGGAAACGACCGTCGGTTTGGGAGAGGTAACGGTGACAGCGCCGCCGGTCTTGCAGAAGCCCGATCGCATGATCGTCAACCCCAAGGCTTACATGCTCATCGCTGGTAAGAACGCCGCAGACGTCATACGCGAATTGCCAGGCGTCATCGCCGAATCGGGTGGCGGATTATCCGTAGTTGGCAAGCCCGCTATCGTTTATATCAATGGCAAGCCCGCCGATTTGACCGGAACAGCCGTGAACAGACTTCTCAAAACGTTGCAGGCCGAACGTATTGAGCGGGTGGAACTGATCACCAACCCTTCGTCGCGCTATGAGGCCGCCCACTCGGGTGCCATTATAGATATCCGCTTGCGACGTGACGAGTCAGAGGGTTACAATGGGACGGCCGCCTTGGCCTCTTACCTCAAAACTACAGGACTCGCCTTCTCTCCTACCCTCAACGCCAACTATCACACAAGTAAACTAAACGTCTACGGCAACTATGGACTGGACAATGGGCGATACGAGCAGCAATTCTACGACGTGAATCGGTATCGTACCCTCGCCGTCCCCCTCGAATACTCCGAACACGGCATCTATCGCCCCAGCGGAACGTCGCACGATGGCTCGATAGGTATCGATTGGTTCCCCTCAAACCGCCACACGATCGGCTTCCTGGCGAAAGCTCAACGCTACGATGGCGGCAACACCAATCGCTCCACAACAGAGATCCGACGCCTCGGCAGTACACAGGTCGATTCAAGTATCATCTCCCCACTTACGATGGATATTACATCCAACTTCTTTTCGTTGGATATGAATCATGTTTGGACATGGAGTAAGGATGCGAGCCTGACCACAGACGCCGTCTATTCTTACGCCGACCACCGGCAGGAGCAGCAGATGAAGCTCAATTACATAGATGCCGCCGGCAGAGAACTCCGCCCGCATAATGGCAGGGGCCATGGCGTGAAACAAAAGACGGACGTATGGATGCTTAAGACAGACTACGAGAGGCGCCTCCCTGCCGACACACGTTTAGAGACAGGTGCTCAGCTAAGCCATATCAAGCGCGACAACGATTTGACGGGTTTCACGCTCGACACCTCCGATACGTGGATCGAAAACACCGCCCAGTCGAACCATTTCATTTATAAAGAGCAAATCGCGGCGCTTTACATCAACCTCAGCCGCGAGTGGGGCCAACGCTTCAGTCTCTCGGCCGGATTGCGGGCTGAATACACGTTTCAAAACGGTTATCAGGTCGTGGGCGACACCAGCTTCACGCACTGCCGTTGGGACTTCTTCCCCTCCGCCTCAGCACAATACGCCTTAGGCCAAGACCAATCGCTCTCGTTTTCCTATGCACGAAAAGTCGACAGACCCTCTTTCAGCAGCCTGAATCCCTTCCGATTCTACACGTCGCCCAACACTTACCAAGAAGGCAACCCCAATCTTTCCCCGAGCTACCGCCACAACCTGCAACTGAATTATCGTTTTCGCAACTATAACCTTTCACTCTCCTATACCCACACGGACGGTATGATTGTCCAGGAGCCGTCGCAGAATGATGCCACGCGTGAACAATCATATGTCTACAGAAACTTCGGGCGCTCGGACTTCTATTCCCTTTCGCTGAACTTGCCCTTTCGCATCTATTCGCGTTGGTCAATGAACGTCAACGCCAATGGCTTCTGCCGGTCCTACCGGTCACGTTTTATGGGCGACGACTTCCACAAGACCTTCTTTTATGCCAACGCGCGCCTCAGCAACCGCTTCGATTGGGGGCGCGGATGGAGAATGCAGTTGAACGGCTTCGTCGTCACGCCTATGTGGTATCTCGCGCGGCGCTTCAAAACGCGAGGCTCTACGGATCTGGCTATCGAGAAGTCGCTCTGGAACAATCGCAGCACCGTAACAATCACACTGAACGACCCCTTCCGTTGGAATAAGTCGCGATCCACCCTCCGTTACGGGAACATCGACACAGAGAGCTTGGTCATTCCTGACTATCGATCCATCCGCCTCGACTTCACCTATCGTTTTGGGTCGGATAAGGTGAAGCAATCCCGCCAACGCCGAACCGGCGCAGAAAGTATTAATAGTCGACTATAGTCATCAAATATTGCATGAAATTCCCCTTTGTCAAACAACCCGATGCGATGGACTGTGGGCCGGCGTGCCTGACGATAATTGCTGCACATTACGGGCGACATTATACGCTGGATCATCTGCGCAAGCAATGTTTTATCGGGCGTGAGGGAGTATCGCTCTTAGGTATCAGCAAAGCAGCCGAACAGATCGGTTTTCGCACCGTGGGAGGACGACTGACGTTCGACAAGTTGGCAGAGAAAGCATTGCTTCCATGCGTCGTGCATTGGAATCAGGAGCATTTTGTCGTGGTATATGCCATCCGGAAAAAGAAGAAAGAATACACCGTTTCGGTCGCTGATCCGGGCAAGGGACTCGTTACCTATTCGCGCGAAGCGTTCTGCCGGCACTGGATCAGCACCTGCACTGGTGGCGAAGAGAAAGGCATCGCTTTGCTGCTGGAACCGACACAGTTATTTTACGAGCAGGAAGGCGACCGGGCACCGTCGGAAAACCGTATCCGCTTCCTCTGGAAATACCTGATCAAATATAAGCGCTTCTTCGGACAACTGATATTGGGGTTGTTTATCGGCAGCCTGCTGCAACTTATTTTTCCGTTCCTCACGCAGGCCATTGTCGACACAGGGATTCAAGGCAAGGATATCGGCTTTATCTGGCTGGTGCTGATCGCACAAATGGTCCTGCTTTTCAGTCGTACGGCCATCGACTTTATCCGCCGGAAAATTCTGCTGCACATCAGTACGCGCATCAACGTTTCACTGATCTCCGATTTCTTTATCAAGTTGATGAAGCTGCCGATGAAGTTTTTCGATACCAAGCTTACAGGCGACTTGCTGCAACGCATCGAAGATCATCGGCGCATCGAAAACTTCCTGACCAATCAAACGATCTCGATCGTTTTCTCCGTCTTCACCTTTATGATCTTTTCGATCGTACTGTTCGTCTACCATCCCCCGATTTTTGCCGTTTTCATCACCGGAAGCATACTCTATGGGTTATGGATCCGGATATTTCTGAAGAAAAGACGTCTGCTCGATTATAAGATGTTCGAACAGCAGGGGATGAACCGTAATGTCGTTTACCAATTGATCACCGGTATGCAGGAGATTAAGTTGCAAGGCTGTGAGCAGCGTAAGCGATGGGAGTGGGAAGATGTACAGGCCGACCTGTTCGACGTGAACATGCAATCGCTCAACCTGCGGCAAAATCAGGAGGCAGGCGGTATCTTTATCAACGAACTGAAAAACATCCTTGTGACGGTATTAGCGGCTACGGCTGTTATCAATGGCAGTCTGACCTTGGGTATGATGCTCTCGATTCAATATATCATCGGGCAGCTCAACAGTCCGGTAGAGCAGCTGATGAGTTTTATCTATCAATGGCAGGATGTCAGCATCAGCCTTGATCGCATGAATGAGATTCATACCCAACAGAACGACGAAGAAACGGGCCGTTCCATAACGGCTCTACCTCCTGATGTGGAGACGGATATACATATTCGTAATGTCTGCTTCCGGTACGATGGTGCCCGGCCGGATTATGTACTGGAAGGCATCGACTTGCACATCCCGCAGGGGAAGGTCACGGCCATCGTGGGGGCCAGCGGAAGCGGCAAAACGACCTTGATCAAATTGCTGCTCGGCTACTACATGCCGAACGAAGGCGAACTGCTCGTCGGCGGTGAGAACTTGTCGCAATTCAATCCCGCATGGTGGCGCACGCAATGCGGTGCAGTGATGCAGGAAGGATATTTGTTTTCGGATACGATTGCCCGCAATATCGCGGTCTCGGACGATGAGATCGATACCGACCGTCTGCGTCATGCCGCCCAAACGGCTCATATTGCTGAGTATATCGAAAGTTTGCCGTTGGGATACAATACGAAAATCGGGCAGGATGGACAAGGGGTCAGTCAGGGACAGCGACAACGTATCCTGATCGCACGAGTGGTGTATAAGAACCCGCCGTTTGTCTTTCTGGATGAGGCCACGAATGCGTTGGATGCGAATAACGAACGAGCGATCGTAGAGAATCTTTCGGAATTTTATAAAGGCAAGACAGTCGTTGTGGTAGCACATCGCCTGAGCACCGTCAAGCATGCCGACCGGATTGTCGTGCTCGAAGGCGGACGAATAGCGGAGATCGGTACGCATGCCGAACTGACAGCCCGGAAAGGACGGTATTATGAATTAGTACGTAACCAGTTAGAATTGGGAGAGTAAACATGGAAGAACGGAAATCGATCGAACTGCGGAGCGAGAAAGTCCGTAACATTATCGGACAGATCCCCCCTGTATTACTCCGCTATGGCACGGTGATCATCGGCTTGACGCTGGCTGCGCTGTGCATCCTGTCGATGTACATCCCCTATCGCGAAACGGTGTCGGTAGATATCGTCATCGAGCAATCGAATGATACGGTCTATGGCCTTGCCCTTGTACCTAAAGACCGGATCCTATTGATGCGACACGGAAACCGGGTAATGATTCACGACCCGCTATCCGGTTCGTCGGAAGCGACCGTTTCGCATATCTCGACGATCCCGGCACGTAGCGATGGTCGCCAACGCGAAGTGCGCATCGCTTTTCCTCCGACGGTTACCATGCAACCGGGCGATGTATTGGAAGGACGCATCGTTCTTTCGGACGTGTCTGTATTTAACCGATTCATACAATCGCTAAGAGGAAGATGATATCGGTATGGATTACAGTCGAATAACGTGAAGCAAGAATAGACGTCTCTCGATTGGAAAAAGAAGAGTGCTTCAATATTGCTTCAATTCGAGCTGCCGGCCGTCCCAGACGGCATAGGAGTAGAATTGCATCCAGTCGCCGAGAATCATCAGGCGAGTATGGTCGCTAATGGGTTTGTCGACCATCAGATGCAGGTGACCGAAGAGGAAGAAGCGCGTGTCCGGATGCGTCAGAAGGTATGCTTTCGCGAAGGCTTCGAGCGATTGAATATTACGTGCCTGTGCGGCTGCCAGCCGTTCGGCGGCGAGTCCGCTCTTACGGCTGCTGAGCGACCAGTGACGGGCAAAGCCGAACGTCCATCGCGGGTGAATGGTGGCGTAAAGAATCTGGCACAACCGGTTGCGGAAGATACGCTGAATAAAGCGATATTTGAAAGGCTGATAACCGACCTCATCGCCGTGTGCGAGGAAGAAACGTTTGCCCAGCAACTCCGTATCGAGGGGCTGGCGGTGTATAAGGGCCCCGATTTCCTGCGGCAGGTAGTCGAACATCCAGATGTCGTGATTCCCGATAAATAGATGAATTTCGACACCGAGGTCGCTCAGCTCGGCGATCTTACCGAGAAAACGCACGTGTCCGCGCGGCACGACGTATTTGTATTCGTACCAATAGTCGAAGACGTCGCCCAGGAAATACACGGCCGCCGCATCGTGTTTAATTTCGTCGAGCCATCGGACGAGACGTTTCTCCGCCGCCATCGGGTCGTCCGAATAGCGGTTGCCGAGGTGGACGTCGGATGCGAAGTAGATTTTCTTCACGGGTTCTTCGGGGGCGAGGTTACAACAGACCGAGTTCGAGCTTGGCCTCTTCGCTCATCATGTCTTTGTTCCACTCAGGCTCGAAGACGATGTTGATCTGCGCGTTCTGTATACCGTCGATCGAACTGACTTTCTGCCGCACATCTTCGATGATAAAGTCGGCCGCCGGGCAGTTGGGAGCGGTGAACGTCATGTCGATTTCCACGTTCTGCTTCTCATCTACCTCTACTTTGTATATCAGTCCGAGATCGTAGATGTTGACCGGAATTTCCGGGTCATAAACCGTTCGCAGCATCTTCACGATTTCTTCTTCTGTTTTCAGAAATTCATTGTCCATTGTTTCTGTTGTTTTACATTCTCATTGTTCTGGTCTCGGGCCTGTCTCCCGAAAGATAAGGGTCTCTACACCGAAACGTTGTCGGGAAGTTTGCCTTCGTCGGCGTAGCTATAATAAGATTTGTCGCTGATGATGATATGGTCGAGTAGACGGATATCCATCAGTTGCGCCGCTTTTTGAAGTCGTGTCGTAAGGTGGTCGTCCTGCGGACTGGGCTGTATATTCCCCGACGGATGATTGTGACACAAGATAATGCCGGAACACAACGTGTTGATCGCCCCTTTCATCACGATGCGCAGATCGGCGGAAGTTTCGCTCGTTCCTCCCCGGCTGATGACGGCCTGCTCGATCACTTTCCCGCTGCGGCTGATAAAGGCCGCCCGCAATTCTTCGTGCGGCAAATCGCACAGAAGCGGGTAAAACAGCCGGAACGCATCCTCGCTGGATCGGATGAGGGGGCGTTCGGGCGGCTCGGATAATCCCCGCCGCCGTCCGAGCTCCATGGCGGCGACAATCGTCACAGCCTTAGCCTCGCCGATGCCTCGGTACGCCATCAGCTCCCTGACCGTCAGCTTCCCGAGCGCATTCAGATTATTGCCGACGCTATTCAGGATGCGTTGAGCAAGTTGTACGGCCGTCTCCTGACTGTTTCCCGAACCGATGAGCAGGGCGATTAACTCCGCATCGCTCAGTGAAGAGGCGCCTTTGAGCAGCATCTTTTCGCGTGGACGGTCTTCCGCCGCCAGCTCTTTGATGCGAAGTCGTTCGTCCATCGTCGTCTACATCTTATGATACGTTCACGTCGGCGGTCAATTATTTCACCCGACCGGTATACGAACCTTCCTGCGTATTAATTTCGATGATGTCGCCTTCGTTGATAAACAACGGTACGCGTACCTCCGCTCCGGTTTCTACTTTGGCGGGTTTCAGCGTATTCGTGGCCGTATCGCCTTTCAGTCCCGGCTCGGTATACGTCACTGCGAGCTGAACCTTGATCGGCATATCGGCGAAAAGAATCGTCTCGGTCGAAGCGTCGGAAACGACATCGACCGTTTGCCCTTCTTTCATGAAATCGACCCCGTTGATCAGATCACGCGCGATGGGCACCTGTTCGAACGTCTCCTGATTCATGAAGATATATTCCTCTCCCTCCTGATAGAGGTATTGATACTGGCGACGTTCTACCCGTACGTCTTCCAGCTTCTCGCCGATGTTGAAACGACGTTCGATGACGTTGCCTTTCACGACGTCTTTCAGCGTCGTACGCATGATCGTATTGCCTTTTCCGGGCTTTACATGCAAGAAGTCGATACAAAAATAAAGTTTTCCGTCGAGGCGGATACACGTTCCTTTCTTAATGTCTTGTGAGTTAATCATCTTTATGTTCCTTTGTTAATATAAATCGTTCAGAATAAACCGGCTGCAAAAATACGCTTTTCCGACCAAAGATGCAAGCGTTTCACCGGTCAGCACAAATTAATGGTAATTGTCAGGCAGCAGTCAGCGGTCAGCATTCAGCCCTGCGGGGGTTTAGCTGTTTAGTTGTTTGTTGTTTGTTGTTTAGCGTTTAACTCAACAAATCCAATGTCCTGTCCTGAAAAAGGTTGACAATTGTTTTTGTTGTTATCGTTTCTTTTTT
>NZ_JAUMYS010000065.1 GCF_030528505.1 Tannerella sp. | reverse complement strand
ATTTTTCACTTTTCGTTTTTCACTTTTCACTTTTCGTTTTTCACTTTCGAAGAATCCGTCAGCGATAAAAATCTTTCTTTTTCAGTCGGATGACGTCTCCGAACGCCGCAAGACGCCGCATATCGATTTGGCGCGAGTTGCCGACGATGACGTAGACGAGCGTGCGCCCCTGCACATGCGATCGGTAAAAACGTACGATATCCTCCATACGCATGCGGCCGATATCGTCGAGCAGCGAGCGGTTCGGGTCTTCCGTGTACCCGTCGCGGCGATAGTCGGCGATTTTCGTCGAGATGTCGCGGAAGGCCGGGTACTCGTTGTTCGTGAAGTTAATGCCGGCACGAATCAGTGCCTCGATGCGTTCGGGACGTTCGGGCATCTCCTGTATCAGCGCGTTGAGCACGTTCAGGGCATCGATCGTCTTGTCGCATTGCGTAGAGAGGTAAGCCACGAAACGGGTCGGTTTATCGGAGAGGCAGTAAGGCGGCAGCCGGTAAGCCCCCGACGTATAGTACGCCAGCGAGCGGAACTCGCGGATTTCCTGAAACATGAGCGACGACATGCCTTCGCCGAAATAGCGCGAAAACAGGTTCGCTTCGTGCCTCTTCTTGAGCGTATCGAGGGGTTTCCCTGCCATATAGGCGTAGATGATGTTCTGAAACACGTCGGGCATGTGGTAGAAGAAAACGAGCGGCTTCTCGTACGTGACGAAATCGCGCCAGACGGGCGAGAGCGACGGGCGGATAATCTGCCCCAAAGGCAGCGAGCGGGCAATCTGCTCCCCTACCCTTTCGGCCTCCAGCGTCCCGCAATAGTGCATCGTACAGGCCACCTGCGTGGCGCGGTGAAAGAGGTCGACCAGCTCGCGCCCCCGGATACGCTTGATTTCCTTGAACGAGGGCTTGGTCAGGTATTGCGACTGGTCGCCGTACTGCACGTATTCGAACAGCGCTTCGGCCACTTCGTTGTTCGACTTGAAGAAGGCCTTTTCGGCCACCTTCGCATCGTCGACGAGCGTTTTCAGTTTCCGGTCGTCGGGAGATACATTGGCCAGAAAATCGCCGGCCACCTCCAGCGTCTCATCCAAAGCCTTGTCGAAGCCCGTAATTTTGAACGTCAAACTATGCTTGTCCGCATCCAGATCGAGCGTGCTGCCCAGCGTCTGCAACCGCGTACGCAAAGCCTCGAACGATTGCGATTTCGTGCCCAGCAGCGGGATATACCCGGCCAGCAGTTTGAGCCTCGGTTCTTCGACGAGCCCGATGCCGTACGAGAGTTTTAGCGTAAAAATATGGTTTACGCGGTTGGGCGTCACGTACAGCGTCGTGCGCGGCGTCAGCTGAAGCGTCTGCACATCCCGGTCGAAGTCCACGTAACGCGGCTGAACCTCCTGCACCGGAATCGCGTCCAACTGCTTGCTATATTCCGACGAGGCATCGGCATGACGCGGCACGATGGGTGCGAAATCGGGCTTGGCCAAATGCGTCTTGGTGTAACGCCCCGTCTTTTTCCGGACATAGAGATAATTATCGCCGAAGTAACGGTTGGCCACCTTCACCACGTCGTCTTTCGTCAGCGCCTCGGCGCGGTCTAACTCCTCCTGATAATCGGCCCATGTCTTACCCTGCGAAAACAAACGTACCAGCACCTGACTGCGCGAGTCGATGTCCTCCAATTCCGTCAGATGACGCCGCAGCTGTTCGCGTTTGAGGCTGTTGAACATCTCGTCCGTGAAATCGCCCTTCTTCACCCGCTCCAGCTCGCGCCAGATCATTTTCTCGGCCGATCGGCACGTGTGCGACAGCCTCGGCACTACCACGATCCCGATAAATCCGGCTTCGTTAAACGACTCCCCGCCTACCATCGCGCCCATCACCCGGCGGTCTACCATCAACTTGTCCAGATAACCCGTGCCGTTCGAATTATTGAGGATACCCACGGCCACATCGAGCGCCGTCTGGTCGGAGTGACTGGCCGGGACGCCGCGGAAACCGAGCGCCACCGCCTTGAGCAGCGGAAGCGGAATCTTCACCGTCGTCTTCTCCCGACCGCGGAACGGACGAATCTTTACCGACGATACCGGTTCGACGACGCCGCGCGGGATGCGCGAAAACGTTCGTTCCAAAACGGGAAGCACCCGTTCCGTATCGAAATCGCCGCTCAGAATCAGCCCCATGTTCGACGACACGTAATAAGCCTCGAAAAACTTGCGCATCTCCGACAGGCGCGGGTTCTTCAAGTTTTCCGCGCTCCCGATGATCGGATAGGCGTACGGGTGCGGACGGAAATAAATCTCCATCAACCGCTCGATAGCCTGGTTGAGAATCATGTCGTCGCGCCGGTTCTTCTCCTCGTAGACCGTCTCCAGCTCGCTCTGAAACATACGGAAGACGGGGTTCAGCAGGCGTTCGCTGTTCAGCTCCGCCCACTGCTCCATATATTGCGGCGAAAAAAGATTGTGATAAACCGTGTAATCGTACGACGTGCCCGCGTTCAGCTTCGAACCGCCATACTTCGTAATCAGTTTGTCGAACTCGTTAGGGATCACATATTCGGCCGCACGCACGCTCAGCTCGTTGATGGCCTGCTGGATGACGGTACGTGCCGCCGCGTCTTTCGTCCGCGCCAGCTCGTCATATTTCTCGGCAATGGCGTCGAGCAGCACCTTCTCGGCCGCGTAATCCATCGTCCCGATCTTGTCCGTCCCTTTGAACATCATGTGTTCGAAGTAATGGGCGATACCCGTATTGGGCGAATCTTTCGAACCGGCCTTGACGACTACGGCGCCGAAAACTTTCGGCTGACTGTGGTCTTCGTTCAACCAAACCGTCAAACCATTGTCCAGTATATGCTCATGCACTTCCGTCGATACCCGAACGGACGAAGTTTGTTTTATTTTCGGAACGTGAACTGTCATCGTATCCTTTCAACATTTTTCAGGTCGAAATGGTTCACATCTTCCGAGGTTCGTACCCCCTCCGCCGAACAGTCGTCACCGCCCCTTCGCGAACGAAAGGAGGCCTCCTTTTCAGCCCCATATACTTGCCTTATAAACGAATCATCACGTATCGACAACAAACGTTCAGAACTGAAAATAAATAAACGGAACGACCCCCGAACTTTTTACCTGTATCACTATGAAAATCGCCAGAATCAGGTACAACGCCTGAACCAGCATGGGCGATTCCGTGACTACGCGTTGCATTTTCAAATCGATGTGTTTGGGTACGAAATGAAGCAGATAGCCCGTAACGATCAGAACCGAAACGCCGGGATAACCGACAACGAACTGCGTGAACACCTCCGGATGAAAATCGGTGAAAATCCGCGTCAGCACATCCGTCCCGATTTGTACCGTATCGGCCCGGAAAAAGACCCAGCCCAGACATACCAGATGGAAGGTCAGAATCATACCGGCCAACCGGCGTACCGAAGACATCTGCTCGCCTTCCGGCTTGAAACTGCTGAAACGACTCATCACGAACTTGTGTCCGGCCAGCGCAACACCGTGCAGCGCCCCCCACAGGATGAAACGCATCGAAGCGCCGTGCCACAACCCTCCCAAGAGCATCGTCACAATCAGATTCACATAGGTGCGAAACTTCCCCTTGCGATTCCCGCCCATCGAGATATACAGGTAATCTTTCAACCAGCTCGATAACGAGATGTGCCAACGCCTCCAGAACTCGGTGATAGTCGCCGATTGATAAGGCGAATCGAAATTGACGTTGAAACGAATCCCCATCAGCAGCGCGATACCGATGGCCATATCGGAATAACCCGAAAAATCGCAATAAATCTGAAGCGCGTAGCCATAAACCCCGAACAGGTTTTCGAGACCGGTATAAAGCGTAGGCGCATCAAAAATACGGTCGACGAAATTGATGCTGATGTAGTCGGAAATCACGCATTTCTTGAACAGGCCGCAAATGATCAAGTAAAGTCCCTCGCCCAAATGCTCCTTCGACAGTCTCGGACTGCGAAACATCTGCGGGATGAAATCGCGCGCCCGCACAATCGGCCCGGCTACCAAACCCGGGAAGAAGGAAACGTAAAATAAATAATCGATCCACCGGTTCAATGGTTCCAGCCGGTTCCGGTACACATCGATCGTATAACTGAGCGACTGGAACGTAAAGAACGAGATGCCGACCGGCAGAAAAATATCCAAAGGACTGTACGTCATTTGCGACCACTCCGCGTTCCCAATCCATTGTCCGATGCTGCTCAGCAACATAACGCCCAAATCGTAAAGGAAATTGGTGTATTTGAAGTAGGCCAGCATCCCGATATTGATACATACGCTCAACGCCACCCACGCCTTGCGCAGTCCCTTGCGCGACGTTTGCGCAATCGCGCGGGCAATCAGGAAATCGGAAGTAGCCGTGAAAATGAGCAGGGCAAACCACACGCCGCTGCTTTTATAATAAAAGTAGAGGGAGAAAAGCGTAACGTAAACGATACGGGCCGTCGTAGCCTGTCGTAACGACCGGTATACCGCGAAGAAAACGATAAAAAGGAAAAAGAACAGCCCCGTACTGAAGAGCATCGGCGCGTCTGGCTGATAACGCAGCAGCTCGCCGAGCTTCTCCCACACAATTCCGGCATTCGCCCCCGACGATGAAACCTCTGAAATGGTTGCCAGAACGCTCATAGAGATTTCCGTTTCTGATACCCCAACTCACTCCGGACAAGCGCCTTGTAAAGCAGTTTGCCCTGTTCCTGATAACCGGCCACATTAAAATGAATCCGGTCATGCCCTAAATATTCCGAGGCCAGCCACTGCTCGCACGAGTTCGCCCCTCCGGTCATCCCGTACAAATCGAAGCAGGCGATTCCCTCCCGACGGGCATATTCTTTGATGGCGCGTGCCGCCAGATCGACATTCTCGTTCCGTTTGTAACTTCGCTTGCCACGTCGCACGCGCACTGAACGGAAACTCTCGGCCGGCGTACTCAACACCAGCGCGGTGAAAGGCAAGTGCGCCTTAACCAAACGCACAAAGCGGTCGACCTGCGACAAGAATTCGGACGTCGAGAAATTGGCGCCGAACGTTTCGTTCGTGCCCAGCGTAACAATCAGCAGCGACGGGTCAAGCAGCGATAGCTGCCGGATATACTCCTCATTCGTGTAGTTCACGAACATCGCGCCGTTCTGACCGATGGAATGGTACAAAATCCCCGGTTCGCCGTTCGTCAGCACAAAGCCGTAATAGCAGTTTCGGAGCGACGAGAGACGCGCCGGCGTCAACCGCCCTTGTGAGGCGGTGTAGAGTTGCAGCTCTCCCGACTTAGCCGGTAATTTAAAGGTATCGACCATCACCCCCGGCGAATAAGGCTCCTTCGCCCAAACGGCTTCCACCTGCTCGTTTTCTCCGACAGGGAGCATCGGCAGTGCATCTTCGTTGCGATAAAGAATCACCTGATCGAACTCGTAGCCCGCGCCGTTGTTCGGAGCAATGCTGATTGTAAAATCGACCGCCGGCCCATCGGCTTGGATGCCGATGCCTCCCGGTCCCCACGCACAATCCGACAAGCGGCGCGTACAACGCCCTACCGTCCACGACTTCACCTGCGACGAGGTGATAAAATAATCCGTCGGCTCGTTATCGCGAGCCAGCTTATACGGGGCAATCCAGCCTCGCCCGGCATTGCCGAAAGCGCCTTGCAGCAAACGCATCGCCTCACCGCTGTAAAAACCGGCCTGCACATGCGAATCGCCTAAATGAACGATCTGAATCGTCGTATCCTTTCCCGCCATCAACTGGTTCAGCTCTTCCAAAAAAGAATCGAGCGAACGGGCAGGGTCCGTAATCCGGCAAAGCGAATCGATGGCGAACGAAAGATTCGAACGCATGTCATCTTTCAGCGGAGCACGCGGCGTCCATACCTCCTCCGTCACTTCGGGCAGAGGAAGTGGCATCGGCTCGCTTTGCTCAGGCTCCGGCTTCATCCGGGCACTGATTAGCCCGACCGTCAGTGCGGCCATGAAGACGAACAGTCCGCCCCATTCAATATGTCTTTTTATCCATTTCATCATAAAATTTTTTTTCTAAAATCAGCGCATCGAACAACGAAGAGGCCACCTCGCGCCCTCCACGAAAACTCAGATGCGTATAATCTTTGCTGGCCCAGCGCTGTTGCACGTAACGCACCATGCTGCCTTCGCCTCCCATCGCCGAAAAGACGCTCCAAAAAGGGATGCGCGCCTCGGCCGCCGCTTCGCGCTGAGCGCGTAACAAAGCCCGTATCGAAGGCATCGTGCGGTAAGCACCTTCGCGGTAATGACTGCGGTCGGAAACACTCAACAGTAAAATATCCGACTCCGGGAAGCAACGCTGCACATGTTGGATCGCATCGACCATCCGCTTGCGGTACCAACTGTAATCTTTCGTTTTCTCGGTAGCCACATTCAACCCGTATTGCAGGACAATCAGATCATAAGGCCGCACATTCCGAAAAGCCATGCAGCTACGCTCGTCCAGCTCGCTCAAAATCATTCCCGAACTGCCACGCAACGAAAAATTGTCGACCACCACGCCGTTGTTGTCCTCCAATGCGATCCCGAGCGCACGAAGCCCTTTCGCCTTCTGAAACCGTAACTGGCCTTCCGTAAACGTGCCGTTCACCTCATATTGGATAATGGAATCGGTAACAGGCAAAGTGTCGAGAATCGTATCTTTCGAATGATTGCATATCCAGCGTATTTCCGACTGCGTGTTGCGCGAATAAATGAATTTGAGCGACGATACCGCCTCCAGACCGGGATAAGCATCGACCGTCTTGAACGATATCGAGGCGCTGCCTGACTCCGGATCGGCGTCGAACAGGAGTCCCGGAAGCACGTATTTATATTTGCGATCGTTGAGCATCGAACGGGTGAGCCAACCCTTCGACCGTTGATTAATCGTCGGGCGAAACTGCGCGACTTTCGAGGCGACCGGCACAAATCCTACGCCGCGTCCCCCGAAATGCTCCTGCATCTTGGCACGAAAATCGGCCACAACGATATCCCCCTCGATAAACGAATCGCCCAAAAAGGCGATACGTACGGGACGATTCAACGTCCGAGCCCGATTCAGTGCCCTGAAGAAATGATACAAGCCGGTATGCCCCGCCGAGTAATCCTCGATGCGGATGCGCGTCGTATCTTGAGGCATATTCGATGTAACGGCATGATAGGTTAAATTCCGCTGGGTAATCTGCTTGGAATTAAAACCCCGGATAGTTACCGTGTCCGAAAGCGACAGTGAATCGGTTTCCAATGTCCCGTAGATCGCCGTATCCGTCGAATCGGACAACTGCACCTCCTCCTTGACACGCAAATCGGACAGCATATCGACTTTCTTGATCGGAATACCGAACAGCTCATCCGGCAGCCAATATAATCCCAGACAGCATGCCATCGCTATTAACATGATAGCCAGCAGCCGACCGAAATAATTTCTCTCTGTTGCTCTCATTTTTATTAAAAAAACGCACAAAAGTACGTGAAAAATCGAAGGCGCCCAAACAAGGAGGCCGTCTATGGTTAACGCATCGAAATTTTGATTAATTTGATTACACTGTCCGGCTTCAGCCTCCGAAAGTAAACAACTTATAACAAGGCTATTCACACCACAATCATCGTCATAAACTTAGAGATATCCTCCCACAGTATTCATGTGCCGTTTTTTACATTTAACATTCATCTATCCAGAGCTGCGAGTAGAATTGCCTCCTGATACACGAAGCGACTGCCTTCTCTCCTCTTCTCGGATTCCATCGAAAAGAGTCTTTAGCGGCCTTATTAAAGTAACGAATCAGGTAGACTGATTCGTTCGGGACACGCCCACAGACTTTGCCGGATCAACGGCGTCGATCATGTATTGCACAAGCAGAGCAAAACCGCTATCTTTGCCGCTAATATTTTAAATTGAAAAACGTAATGAAAAAGACTTTGAAAATCGCGGGAGCGGCTGCCGTAACAGCTGCATTTTTCTTGTGCAGTCCGCAAGCGAAAGCCGCCGGCCTCGTCATGGAACGTGACAACACGGCCGTACTTGCAGCGGCCGACTATACCCAAACGAATCGCCCGCCCGTGTCCGAACGACTATTCTCGTCGAAAGCGATCGAGAAAGAGATTATCCGTATCAAAAAACTGCTGACTAACCCAAAGTTGGCGTGGATGTTCGAAAACTGTTTCCCGAACACGCTCGACACCACCGTCCATTACCGCGCCATCGACGGAGATGACGATACCTTCGTTTATACGGGCGACATTCACGCCATGTGGCTGCGCGACTCAGGCGCTCAGGTATGGCCTTATGTACAGTTCGCCAAAAAAGACGAGGAGCTGCGCCGAATGATCCGCGGAGTCATCCTGCGTCAGTTCAAATGTATCCTGCTCGATCCTTATGCCAACGCGTTCAACGACGGACCTGTCGGCGGCGAATGGCAGAAAGACCTGACAAAAATGATTCCCGAACTGCACGAACGCAAATGGGAGATCGACTCGCTCTGTTACCCGCTTCGCCTTGCTTACGAATACTGGAAAGTGACGGGTGATAAAAGCATCTTTACCAACGAACAATGGCTCGAAACGGTACGGAACATCTTGCGTACGTTTAAAGAACAACAACGCAAGAACGACCTTGGCCCGTATAAGTTCCAACGTATCACCGCCGTAGCGACGGACACCCAGCCGAACTACGGATGGGGCAACCCCGTAAAACCGGTCGGGCTGATTGCCTCCGCATTCCGTCCGTCGGACGATGCCACGATTCTGCAATTCCTCATCCCGTCAAACTTCTTCGCGGTAAGTTCTCTGCGTAAAGCGGCCGAGATACTGGACAAAGTAAACAAAAACAACGACTTGGCGAAAGAATGCACCGAACTGGCTTCGGAAGTAGAAACGGCTCTTAAACAATATGCCGTAAACGACCATCCGAAATACGGAAAAATCTACGCGTTCGAGGTGGACGGTTTCGGAAACCAATTGATGATGGATGATGCCAACGTGCCCAGCCTGCTGGCCATGGCCTACCTCGGCGATGTAGATATCAACGACCCGATTTATCAGAATACGCGTCGTTTCGTATGGAGCGAAGATAACCCGTACTTCTTCAAGGGAAAAGCCGGCGAAGGAATCGGCGGGCCGCATATCGGCTACGACATGGTTTGGCCGATGTCGATCATGATGAAAGCGTTTACCAGCCGCGACGATGCCGAAATCAAAACGTGCATCCGCATGCTGATGGATACGGACAATGAGATGGGTTTCATGCACGAGTCATTCCATAAAGATGACCCGTCGAACTTTACACGCGCATGGTTCGCCTGGCAAAATACACTGTTCGGAGAACTGATTCTCAAATTAGTAAAAGACGGAAAAACAGATTTGCTGAACAGCCTCTGATTGTCTTTCCCCAAATAAGCCGCACTAAAAAACGGCATACTTCAACGGGCAGCCTCGAAAAACGGACTTCGAGGCTGTCTCTTTTTTATGGCGGAATGTCACCCAAGGTCGGGACAGTCCATCAAAAAAGCGACAAAATGTCAGAAATTATGACAAGGTATCTCCTCATCATTTTTGGCACGTTATTTGCCGCTTATCAATCGACATATTTAACGCATGGATGATATTGAAGTAAAAAATAAAACAATTAATACAGAATAAAACTATGGGAAAAATTATTGGAATTGACTTAGGAACAACCAACTCGTGCGTCTCTGTCCTCGAGGGTAACGAGCCGGTGGTGATTACGAATAGCGAAGGCAAACGTACGACGCCTTCGATCGTCGCCTTTGTAGAAGGAGGCGAACGTAAAGTGGGTGATCCGGCCAAGCGCCAGGCCATTACGAACCCTCAGAAGACGGTCTTCTCGATCAAGCGTTTTATGGGTGAAACGTTCGATCAGGTGCAAAGAGAAATCAACCGTATCCCTTACAAGGTGGTGCGGGGCGATAACAATACGCCGCGTGTCGATATCGACGGACGCCTCTATACGCCGCAGGAAATTTCGGCGATGATTCTTCAGAAGATGAAAAAGACGGCCGAAGATTATCTCGGACAGGAAGTGACGGAAGCCGTGATCACGGTGCCGGCCTACTTCAACGACGCACAACGTCAGGCAACGAAAGAAGCCGGCGAAATCGCAGGGTTGAAAGTTCGCCGTATCGTTAACGAACCGACAGCCGCCTCGTTGGCTTATGGTCTCGACAAATCGAACAAAGACATGAAGATCGCGGTGTTCGACCTCGGTGGCGGTACGTTCGACATCTCTATCCTCGAGCTGGGCGGAGGCGTATTCGAAGTAAAATCGACGAACGGCGACACGCACCTCGGAGGAGATGATTTCGACCATGTGATCATCGACTGGCTGGCCGAAGAGTTTCTGAAGGACGAAAATATCGACCTGCGGAAAGACCCGATGGCTCTGCAACGGCTGAAAGAAGCGGCCGAAAAAGCGAAGATCGAATTGTCAAGCTCGACAAGCACGGAGATCAACTTGCCGTACATCATGCCGGTGGACGGAATTCCGAAGCACCTCGTACGTACGCTGACGCGTGCCAAATTCGAACAGCTGGCCGACACCCTGATTCAGGCATGCCTCGAGCCGTGTAAACGCGCATTGGCCGATGCCGGTCTGACCACCTCGGATATCAACGAAGTGATCCTTGTCGGCGGCTCGACCCGTATCCCGGCCGTACAACAGCTCGTTGAACAGTTCTTCGGCAAAGCTCCTTCCAAGGGAGTGAACCCGGACGAAGTCGTTGCAGTCGGCGCGGCCATCCAGGGCGGTGTCCTCTCCGGCGATGTCAAAGACGTCGTATTGCTCGACGTAACGCCGCTGTCACTCGGTATCGAGACCATGGGTAGCGTCATGACCCGCTTGATCGATGCGAACACGACGATTCCGACCAAAAAATCGGAGGTGTTTACGACGGCGGTCGACAACCAGCCTTCGGTCGAAATTCATGTATTGCAGGGCGAACGTTCCATGGCGAAGGATAATAAATCGATCGGACGCTTCCACCTTGACGGAATCCCACCCGCACCACGCGGCGTTCCGCAGATCGAAGTAACGTTCGACATCGATGCCAACGGAATCCTGAATGTATCGGCCAAGGACAAAGGAACGGGCAAGGTGCAGAGCATACGCATCGAAGCCTCAAGCGGTCTGAGCGAAGACGAGATCAAACGGATGAAAGACGAAGCGGCCGCCAATGCCGAAGCGGACAAGAAAGAACGTGAACGCATCGATAAGATCAATCAGGCGGACAGCATGATTTTCCAGACGGAAAAACAGCTGAAAGACCTCGGCGACAAACTGCCGGCCGACAAAAAGTCGCAGATCGAAGCAGCTCTGAGTAAGCTGAAAGAGGCGCATAAAGCGCAAGACCTCGCAGCGATTGATACCGCTACGGCCGAGCTGAACAACGTATTCCAGGCAGCCAGTCAGGACCTGTACAACGCACAAAATGCGCAGGCAGGTGGTCCGTCAGCCGGAAGCGCTCCCACCGGAGGCAATGAAGGAGGAGCTCCCGACGGTAACGTAACGGATGTGGATTTTGAGGAGGTCAAATAGTATGCTACCTCACATATCTAAAATGAGGGCATATTAGATAAGACAATAAACGTCTGACCTACGAAGACAAGAGGGTGTATCACAAAGTGATTTCACTCTCTTTTTTTGAATCATAAGGAAATGAGAAAAAATGCTCTTTCCCTTTTTATATGCTATTTGATTTCCTATCTTTGCGCTATCAAACGTAATAGCGATTAACTCCATGAATCGAACAAAAGAAATGCTTGAGGAAAAAAGCATCAAACACAAACAACAATTACCGAAAAACTCGGCAAGAATTTCAGCATGGCCAATGCCTATGTCTGCAATAGACGCCAACCAAGCCTTGAAACCCTCTTCCAGATTGCGGAGATATTGAGGGTGGATGCAGGAGAGCTAATTAATGCTAAATAGAAGTATGAAATTCGATTGATATGTGGACAGATAATATTACAGACAAAGATTTTTTAGGTTTCGATGTACATGCAAACCTGATAAAAGAACTCATAAAAGATGAGAAAATGCTACCTCTTACAATTGGTCTGTTTGGAGATTGGGGAAGTGGCAAATCAAGTATATTGGAAGTACTCAAGAAGGAAATAGAGAAAGAACCCAAAACAGCATGTCTCTACTTTAATGGATGGGTTTTTGAAGGATATGATGATGCAAAAGCCGCTTTGCTTGAAACGATATTAAAGGAATTTGAAGACGAAAAAAAGTTTGGTGCAGAAATAAAGGATGATATAAAAAAACTATTCAAATCTGTTAAGTGGATGCGAGTTGTCGGATTTGGAATAAAGAACATCGCCCTACCTGCTGCCGCTGCTTATATGACGGGAGGTCTAAGCCTTATTCCTCAACTGGCAAATGGCTTAAAAGATGCAGCAGAAACCCCTGATGAATTAGTAGCAAAAATAAAAGGACATGATACGGAAGGATTTCTAAAACAATTCGTGAAGGAATCTGAAAATACTGATAATTTTGATGTAGTACGTAAATTCCGAGATGATTTTGAAGAATTATTGAAAAAGTCTAAGATAGATAAACTTGTCATCATTATAGACGACCTCGATAGATGTCTGCCCGATAGAATTATTGATAATCTTGAAGCAATAAAATTATTTTTAAATGTAAAAAACACTGCATTTGTAATAGGAGCAGACCCAAGAATTGTTAGACATGCAATTGAATACAGATATAAGGATAAAATCATTGACACAAATGCCGAGAACACAAATGACAGGATTGTGAATGACTATCTTGAGAAATTAATTCAAATACCCTACAGTCTGCCTAAACTATCCGATTCTGAAGTGGAAACATATATTACACTGCTTTTTTGTGAAAATGACTTGGTGTCAGCAGATGACTTTAATAAAGTCTTGGAGGCATTTAAGAAATTCAAAGAGGAAGAAAGGTATTCTGTATTTGATTTTGCTAAGGTCAAAGATGCTGTAGGAGATGCAAGTAAAACAGAAAGATTGGAACAGAATGTTTCGCTAATTGCAAAGTTATCGCCTATTATTTCGGAAAGTTTATACGGAAATCCTCGGCAAATTAAACGCTTCCTAAATACGTTTATGCTAAGAAAGAAATTAGCTACAGTTGCTCATATAAAAGATTTCAGAGATGATATATTAGCCAAACTAATGATTTTGGAATACGCGGAGCCAAAACTTTTTGAAATATTATACAATTGGCAAATATCCAATCAAGGGATTGCTACTCAATTAGAAAAACTTGAAGAAATTTGCTGTAAGAAAAGCGATGTGCAATTAACTTTAACGGACGATTTAAAAGAATGGAACAAACCCAAAATTATTAATTGGATGGGTAGTGAACCATTGCTTTCTAAAATTGACCTTCGGGACTATTATTGGATTTCAAGAGATAAATTGTCATCCATGCAAAGTAACCTATTAGTTCCGCCAGTGGTTAAATCATTGATGGCAAAGTTAGAACCAGATGGTATGGCAGAAAAATTAACGACTGAAATCCTTAATAAAGGACTAAAGGTTTTGAACGAAAATTCTCAAAGCGCGTTCTTCAGTCTGTTGAAACAACGAATAATTACAGAACCTGATAAAAACAGGTATTACGACCTATTTAACATCGCATTAAGAGAGGGGTTTGATTGTAAATCTATTTATCTTGAAGCCCTTACAAGTGTAAGAAGGAAATTACCCCCTGCGGTAATTGAATCTCTAAAGCAGTTTACAGGGATCCATCCTGAATTCAACCAATTTGTGGGAAATAAACAAAAAGGAAAAATATAATGGGAACATCGAAATCTTATGAAGGGGCTAAAGGTAATCCTAATTGGTCGCAATTAAGCGGCAGTGTAACCAGAGCATGTGAAGCTGGATTTATTTCTAACAACAGTTTAAGTAACGTTACTTCTAATTTTGCAAAATTCTTAGGAGGCTCAAATTTTGGGGGGAGAGGAAAATCCAAAATCGGAGGTCGAGCGGGTATAAGAACAGCGCAAAAATTAGGAGGCTTTTTAAGCGATGTAAAAACTAAAGGATTCAGGTCTGCTTTATCTAGCATTGGCTTTGATGCAACCTACACCACTAAGCCAAACGAAGCTATAAATTATTTACTAGAGTATTGTGCTGGCGTTGCATCCTCGTTAGATGAAACTGCTGCTAAAGCAGCCGAAAGACAATTGCTTGAAGAAATAAGTAGTGAAGCGAAGAATTTCGAAGAATTAGCAAAGAGTTTTGAGGAAAAGATAGAGGAATATGGCATCGAGGAACTTTTGATAAAGTACTATGCTTATTACATTTATGAACATCTGTCTATTGATTTTTACGAGAAACTTATTGAAGAAAAAGGAAAAGCAGCAACATCAAACTTTTACACTCAGCTAAAAAAATTCCTTGTTGAGAGGGTGAAAAATGTTGCTCGGAAACGAGACCTTATTAAGGTCGATTGGGAAGGCAAAGAAGGTGATGGGTTAGTCAAGAATATTTTTGAAGATACACTTAAAGCATTTGAAAATTATGAAGGTTAACATTACTATTCCGCGGGCTGTTGTCAGAGGTGAATTTTCTAAAATAAAATTGGGATATGAAAATTCAGATAATAGAAATATTTCAGTTACACTGAATATTGACTATGTGAATCTATGCAAATTTACCAATCAAAAAGGAGGTCTTGCATTTGATATATTTTTGATTGGTTGTTATGTATATGGGATTGACATTTTATTGCCGAGAAAAGATTTTTCGACAAATGGTTGGTCGAGAGATATTGAAGTTGAGTTTCCCGTTGAATCCCCCGAAATATTTGAAAAAGGGAAAACAGAATTAGAACATTTACTTTCTTTTTTAACAGGAGATGAATGGAATATATCATTTACAAAAAGGAAAGTTACATCATTATATATGTTTAAACCTCGTGCAAAAGTATTTACAGACAGATATCGACAATCTTTTAATAAAGTAAGTTTGTTTTCAGGAGGATTAGATTCTTTGGTGGGAGTAATCGACCATTTGTCAAGTTCAAAAGATAAGATTGTTCTTGTGTCGCATTATGATGCTGCATTTAAAGGCGCAAAATCCGACCAAGATAAAATTCACAAAATCTTGTCGAGAAAATATTCTCATTATCATTTTATTCAAACGCGAGTGGATTTGTCAAATTCTGATGTAAATGGAAATGAAAGAGAGAATGAGCCATCTTTAAGAAGTCGTTCTTTTTTGTTTCTATGTCAAGCCATTTTTGTTGCCCATTCAATTGGTGATGGAACAGAGGTTTTAATCCCAGAGAATGGGACAATCTCTTTAAATCATCCTTTAACTCCTTCAAGACGGAGCAGTTGCAGTACAAGAACGGCGCATCCATACTATCTAGCGAAAGTTATTGATTTTATTTCCCAATTAGGGCTAAATCATCTTATAAGAAATGAATATGAAATGAAAACAAAAGGTGAAATGTTAGAAAATTGCCATGATAAAGACATGCTAATTGCTACATACCAACATTCTTGCTCTTGCGCTAAAAGAGGCCATAAGGTATATTGGGATGTAAGAACAGCACCCCAATGTGGAATTTGCATGCCATGTATATACAGAAGAGTTTCCTTGCATCAGATAGGACTGGATAATGAGATTGTAGGTACGAATCTTTTTAATCCCCAAAAGTATCCTTTGGAGAAGCTACCTGATATCCCTGCCTTTCTTGACTATATGAGAAATCCTCTCTCAATTGAGGATATTGAAAAGAACCTTTTGATAAATGGGACTTTACCGTTGAATAAAGTAGAACAGTACGCAAGTGTAGTTCTTAGAACTCGAAGTCAAATTTTAGATTGGATTCGGGATAAAGGAAGCATTGAAATTAAAAAGAAATTAGGTATCCAATGATAGATGTTCACTGCCATTTTGATATGGCAAAAAATCCCGAAAAATATATTTCGGAAAATGAGAAAAGGCAAATTATAACGATTGGAATGACAAACTTGCCAAGCCATTTTCAAATGGGTGTAAATCATGTAAGACAGTATAGGTATATTCGGCTTGCATTAGGATTACATCCATTGAGAGCAACAGAACATGAGAAAGAGTACTCGAAGTTCAAGCAATATCTTGATATGACATCATATATAGGAGAAGTCGGATTAGATTTCTCACGAGAAGGGTTTTCGACAAAGGAAATTCAGATTAAAAGTTTTGAATTTGTTCTTGATTGCATAAAATCAAAAAACAAGATTTTAAGTTTACACTCCCGACGAGCAGAAAAAGAGACATTGGAAATGCTTGTCAAGAATAGAATCAGAAATGCAATTTTTCACTGGTATTCAGGACCTATTAATCTCATAGAAAAAATTGTAGAGTACGGCTATTTCTTCTCCATTAATTCTGCGATGTTTTCATCTGAAAAAGGGAGAAGAATAATATCTAAAATTCCTAAGGAGTTGATACTGACAGAAACTGACTTTCCTTATATAGCAAAGGGGAGTTTAATAGATACATATTCTTATCTATCTGATATATGGGGAGATTCGAAGGATTCCGTAAAAAATATAATAAGGCAGAACTTTTCGCGCATCATCCGAAATATTGAATAATCACACACATTTCAATTAAAATATGGAGAGAGATTGTATCCAATAAATAAACGCATTAGACCACTCCGAAATAATAAACATTTGGGAAAGTGCAGTAAAAGCGACGTACAGTTTTGAGAAGCTTGAAGACTTTGAATTTTACAAACATCTTGGAGCTACAGATCTTTCTTCTACCGTGGATTTATACGTTTTACAATCGACTGAAAAGATAATCGGCTTTATTGGAGTTTCGGGTAAACATCTCAAGATACTTTTTGTTGACCCCAATTCAATAGGCAAGAGTCATAGAGCAACTCTTCTGAATTATGCCGTTGAATATTTGAGTGTCGAGACGTTGGACGTTCCCCAAAAACTGGGATGAGTAAAGATTACCCGATATTACATATGGAGATAACAGGAAAATTATGATAACGAAAAAGAAACTTCTGCAAATGCTTTCGGACACTGAGAGCTACAATATTGAGAGAACAGAATC
>NZ_JAUMYS010000064.1 GCF_030528505.1 Tannerella sp. | reverse complement strand
GATTATTTCAGCCCCATCCCGCAAGGGTGGGGGATCGACATCCGGACCTTGTTCGCAGGGCTGAAGGCCTGAATGAAATTCATTATGATTTGTTCTATTGCGGAATCTGGAGGTTATGATTTAGAGATGAATCCTTCTTTTTACTATTTACTATTCATGGCAGATTGATCTCATGCTTTTAAAAACAAATACCAACAAACTCTACATAAATTTGCTTTTACATTCGCTTACCCTGTCGGATTTTTATCATTTATGAATAATTTTCAGATTCGTCTATTGGGATAAACCAAACAAATTTCTTATCAATCTGTCTAGTATTCATGCTATATATTTACTCCCAAGACTCAATCGTTAAATAGAATATAATTTAGTCAAACAAAACAAAGGCTGACACTTGTTTTATTTTTTGTTTTTTCTTTGCAAATACATATTATTAATTTTGAATCAAAAGAAAATGGAAACGAGAGTTAAAACAAGAGTAGCGACAGTAGTCGCAGTAGCAATTTTTATGGTAATGGGTGTTTTCTCTGCCAAGGCACAATTGTTATTTAGAGACAATCATCTCTTTGTAGGGCCACGACCTGCAAACTACACATCGGTGGCTTCGGCTGCTTCCCCGGGAGTTTATATCGGAGCTAAACAGGGTATTGAGTACTGGGATGGTGGTTTGAACTTCTGGACTTTGGGACAGGGAACCGCAGGCAATTACAAGCTTTTTGTTGGACATAACGGCAATGTTGGGGTTGGCAGAAAGCCGTCTACTTACAAATTGGAGGTAAACGGCCAAGTTTGGACATCGGCAGGGCTATTGATTACATCGGATGAGACGAAAAAGAGAAACATTAAGAGCATGAGAGAACAACGCTCCGTGTATTATGAATAAAATGAAGCAGCTGAATGGAAAGATGTACGATAAATTGGTTGAATCGAAGAAAGACAATGCCGCAGAAATAGCCAAAATGGTTGAGACCGGAAAAATAAGTGCACAGGATGCACCGTCTGCATTGAATGAATTGAATAAAGTAAAAACAGACAAATATATACGGGAATATGGGTTCATTGCTCAGGAAGTGAAAGAATTATTTCCCGAACTTGTAGATGAGAATGCGGAAGGGATTCTTTCTATTAACTATACGGGACTAATTCCCGTATTGGTAGAAGCTATCAAAGATCTGCAAGAAAGGGTAGAGAAGTTGGAGCAAAGCAGTAACCATGGTATATCATTGAAAAGAGGTGTATCATCGGATTATTCCGATAATACGACGGGGAAAATTGTTAACGACAGTGAGTATTTATCTCAGAACGTCCCCAATCCTGTAAATGGCAGTACGGAAATCAGCTATCAATTACCCGAAGGTACAACACAAGCTTCTATTGTGGTTTGTTCGATTGGCGGGGCGGTTGTTAAAACAATGCCTCTCAATGTATCCGAGAAGAGTGGTCATATTACGTTGTATGCAGCTGATCTTGCCAAAGGGATAAATTTCTATCGATTGATGGTAAATGGGGCTGTTTTAAGTTCAAAAAAACTGATTAATCCATAGGGAAAACATTATGAAATCTACTGTATTTATCAGATACATCTGTATCTTGTTGCTATTTACGACATGGCAGTATTGCAAGAAAGAAGATGGTCCGGGCAAGAAAGAAGATGGCATTAAGATTGAAAATCTGCAAACGAGGCTGCGGATTGTGGTTTCACCCTCGGTAGGCAGCGATGTCGAGCACGTATGGCGTGCCAATCCTGAAAATATGCTGATACATTACCCTCCGTACGGTTTGTATAAAGGAAATACATACTTCGGCTATACGGATGAAAAGGGAGAAACTGTTCTGTGTAAGGTAAAAAATCTTCCGGCATCCGTAAAAGAGTGGAAAGGAGAATTTGTTTATAAGAACACATTAGATACGATCACAGAAGTCAATGTGCGGCTGAGCGGTATTGTACGGACCGAAACAGACAGTTTAGGTAAGAAGCAGGGAACGATGGATTTGACTTCGATTGTGCCAACCGGGCCTAAGCCGAAACCGGTGTTGCAATTGGGAATGTATGCACATACTTATCCAACACTTGGTGGTAAATCGGTGAAAATCGAATTTATCGATCGGAAAATACTCAAACTGATGGAACCCGGGCTTCCGGTAAAAACATATCATTATGAAATATTCGATACCGAACATGCAATTATGCTGAAAGATGTTACCGGAGTAGTACCGGAGCAAAAAATGTTTTTTCATGTGATAAGCGATTCCGAATTTGAAACACATTGTTTCTGTAGTTATACGGCTGAATATCCGGGCCAGGTATTAATGACGTTTAAAAAGACAGAATAATCAAAAAAGTAGAGCTATGAAACGATTATATTTGTTTTTGACTGTTAAGTGCCTTTGTGTCCTGTTTCTTTTTGTCGTAGTAGGAGTATCTTGCAAGAAAGAAGATGGTCCGGGCAAGAAAGAAGATGGCATTAAGATTGAAAATCTGCAAACGAGGCTGCGGATAGCAGTACCCGACAGTCTTGATCCGAATGTCGAGGATTTATGGCATGCCAATACCGGAAACATACTGGTATACTACCCACCGTTTAATATTTCCTATACGGGCAAACCATATTATTATAAGGGCAAAGTCTTTTTCGGCTATATGGACGAGCAGGGAGCGATCATCGAATGCGAAGTGAAAAACCTGCCGGAATCCGTAAAGGACTGGAAGGCAGAATTGGTGTATGATACCGGATTCGGTATGATTCGGGAAATCAATGTGCGGATGAACGGGGTTGTCCGGCTTGATACAGCCGGACAGGCAATAAAACGGGGTGTGCTGGAGTTGACTTCATTGGAGCCGTCAGGAACCGGAAATAAGCCGACACTTCAACGGGGAATCTATTTTAGTACCTATCCACATCTGGAAACAAGACTGAGCGTTAATTTTGTCAATGAAAGCGATGTGATAATTCCTGTACTATTGCCGGGAAAGGGAGAGTATGATTATGCAATTCGTGAAGAAAAACATACGATTGTACTGAAAGACCCTGTTTCAGGAAAGGAATGGGAATTGTTTTTTCGTGCAGTAAATGATTATGAATTTGAACTGGAACATCCCTGGGGTGGTATTCTCGAATATCCGAGGTTTCGGATTTTGACTTTCAAACATATAGATAAACTATACAAAAAATAAAGCTATGAAACGATTATATTTAAACGCCCCGATTATAAACTCCTCGTTGCTTAAAAGCATCTGTATACCGCTGCTTTTGGCCACAGGAATATCCTGCAATAAAAACAACGAGCCGCCCACACCAGACGACGGTATCAGGATCGAAAACTTAGAAACCAGACTGCGGATTGTGGAATCGTATGAATCGTATTCAGATTTATGGGATGCCAATGTTGAAAACATACTGATATACGCTCCATCCTATTATTCAGCGTATAAAAGCGATACATGCTTCGGCTATACGGACGAGAAGGGAGAAGTGACTTTGTGTAAAGTAAAAAACCTTTCGGCTTCCGTAAAAGATTGGAAAGCAGAATTGGTACATGATACCGGATTCGGGATTATTCGAGAAATCAACGTGCGGTTGAGCGGTATCGTACAAACCCAAACGGATAGTTCGGGATATAAACAGAGAACATTGGTATTGACCTCAATCGTACCGACAGGGCCGAAACCGAAACCGACATTGCGACCGGGCATATATTGGGCGATCTATCCTCCGGGTTATAAAAAAGACGTAAAAATCGAATTTATCGATAAAAAAGAAGTTGTGATTTCGACGACCGCGTCTCATTTCAAATCTTCAGATCGTTATAATTATGAGATACTGGAAGATGAGCATGTGATCATATTGAAAGAACTTGCCGGAAAATCGGAACTGAAACTGGAACATAAGCTGTTTTTCCGCATGATAAATGATTCCGAATTCGATCTTGATTTATTTTATAATAATGTATTAGAATATCCAAGATACCGTATCTCGACCTTCAAAAAAGACGAACAATCAAAAAAGTAGAGCTATGAAACGATTATATTTATGTTTATTTGTTGCACTTCTTGCAACGAATCTGTTTGCTCAATCGGATTTTTTCTATTCGAAAGATGGGAAAAAAGAGGTATTTAAGATTCGAAAAGACCTCATTGTCTTTAAGACGAAATCACAGGATTTGCAGGATCAGGCTATTCGGCAATTCAAGTTCGAATCGTTGGATAGACTGTCCGACGGTTGGGTAAAAGCGAAGGTCGACCCGAATCGATTCCGGGATGAAGAACTTATGCGATCCGATAGGGTAGAAGATGTCTATTATATGTTGGAGTATAACAATACTGCACAGCTTGCTTTATCCAACAGTATTTTCGTCAAACCCCGCGAAGGAGAAACGATAGAAAGTGTGATCCGAAAAAGCGGACTCTCCGGTAAAATCAGAGAAAACGAACTGATTTTGCCGGCATCGGGAATATCTCTGCTTACTTTAGATTGCAAAATGAAGGATATGCTATCCGTATGCCGTAAGGTATATGAAACGGGAACGGTCGATTTTGTCGAACCCAATTTTTATATGGAAGCGATGTTGGGCAATACGTATTGGCCCCAACAGTGGACATTCAAAAATACCGGGCAGACTGGTGGAATCCCCGGAATCGATATCAATATCGAGCCTGCATGGAGAATCACCAAGGGTAACGGTAATATCAAGATTGCCATTGTCGATCAAGGCGTTGATTTAACGCATCCCGATCTGGAAGCCAATCTGCTGAAAAGTCTTGGATTTGATGCTACGGCTCCGGCAGGGCAAGACGGTACCAAAGGAGGCTATACGGGCAACGATGGGCATGGCACATGGTGCGCAGGTGTCGTAGGAGCTGTTGATAATTCCATCGGAGTGGTAGGTGTTGCACCACGGTGTAAAATGATACCGATAAGAATATTTTCAGATGATTATGTAACAACGAATGCTCAAATAGATATTAATGTGAGAGGGCTTAGACATGCTTACGAGGCAGGTGCTGATGTTATCAACAATTCATGGGGATTTAATGGCTACAAAAGCCCTACTCATGACGCTGTTATTAGCGAATGCATTCTTCGGGGAAGACGCGGAAAAGGGTGCGTAGTTGTTTTTTGTTCCCATAATGATGGAAAACCTCAGGTACGCAACCCAGCCAATCTCTCGAATGTAATGGCTGTAGGTTCCGTTCTAAATAATGGTCAACGTGTTCCACGCTCCAATTATGGAAACGAGTTGGATGTGGTCGCTCCGGTTGGCCCAGACGGAAAAGAAGATGCGGCTATAAGAGTCTATACAACCGATTTACAAGGGCCTAAAGGTACAAATACGGCGCCCAGTCCTGCAGGTGATTATCGCCATGGTTTTCGTGGCACTTCAGCTGCCTGCCCTCAGGTAGCAGGTATTGCAGCATTGATCTTATCCGTTAATTCGCAACTGTACGAACATGAAGTTCGGAGTATTATCGAAATGACATGCCGTAAACTGGACCGTTATGAGTTTAAAGAGACACCCAACCATCCCAACGGGACTTGGAACAGGGAGGTGGGCTACGGATTAGTAGATGCCGAAGCGGCCGTTCAGGCGGCAAATTGCGTAAACAGTTTGGCGAATAACATATCGTCCAACCGATTTGCCCGAAGTTGCAGTTCCGGTTTTACGTTACGGAACGTAACGGTGTCTAGTGGTGCGAAATTGACCGTCAAATCACCTGAAACGTCTGTTAACGGAACATTTGAGGTGAATTCAGGCTGTTGTTTTGAGGTGAGATAATAAAGTAGATAACAGAAACTCGTGTCCGAAGGATTTTGAGGGTGTGTCTAAACGGAATGTTTAGGCGCACCCTCTTTGGATGTGAAATTTCTCCGGACTTTATTTAGTCTGTTTGATTCTGTTCAAACAGACCGTTATGACCGAATTTAACAGGTTGCTCTGAAGATTATTTACAGAGCAGGCTTCTTTTCTAATTTATTTTCTACCTTTGTCCCCGAAAAAGTCAGTAGCATGAGACGCATTTTCCTGATTGGCTACATGGGAGCTGGTAAGACGACGATGGGCAAAGAGCTTTCGAAGCAAAGCGGCTTGTCGTTTATAGACCTCGATCACTTTATGGAGGGCCGGTATCGTAAAACGGTCCGACAGCTTTTTGAAGAAAAGGGAGAAGAGGCGTTTCGGCAAATCGAGAAAAAGGCCTTGCATGAAGTGGCTGATTTTGAAAACGTGGTTATTTCTACCGGAGGAGGCACTCCGTGTTTTTTTGACAACATGGCATACATGAATTCCATCGGGACGACAGTCTATTTAAAGGCTTCTCCTCAAGGACTGTCCGATCGTCTCGAACATTGCAAACCGAATCGTCCTTTATTGAAAGGGCTTTCGGGAGCAGGCTTGACGCATTTCGTCAAAGCATCCTTGACGGAGCGCGCTCCTTTTTACGAGCAGGCACACATTACGTTCGATGTGGAAGTACTGGTTACCGAGAACGACGTAACGACACTGGCCGCAACACTTCAAAAAATGATCGACACACGCTATTCGTAAAATATATATCCATATAATTATACTTTTTCTGAAAATATTGAACAATATTAAATTGTCATGACAGAACCAACCAAAGTAACGACACTGGATCATGTGGTGATCCGTTTTTCGGGAGATAGTGGTGATGGTATGCAACTTACCGGCACGATCTTCTCCAATCTGTCGGCCATCTTCGGGAACGATATTTCCACGTTTCCCGACTATCCGGCCGAAGTGCGTGCGCCGCAAGGCTCGCTGAGCGGCATTTCCGGTTTCCAGGTACATCTGGGAACGAAGAAAGTGTACACCCCCGGCGATAAGGCCGATGTATTGGTGGCGATGAACCCGGCGGCGCTTAAAGTGAACGTGAAGAACCTCAGACCGGGTTCGATCGTAATCATCGACTCCGACTCGTTTACGACGAGAGACCTTGAGAAGGCCGAGTTTAAAACCGAAGATCCCATTGAGGAGCTTGGTCTGACGAATGTGCAGGTCGTTTCCGCACCGATCTCGACGATGGTGCGCGACGGATTGGCCGAATTCGGGCTGGATAACAAGTCGGCCTTGCGCTGCAAGAACATGTTTACGCTCGGACTCGTCTGTTGGCTGTTCGACCGTCCGTTAGATCATGCCATGACCATGCTTCAGACGAAGTTCGCTAAAAAACCGGACATCGCCAAGGCCAATATCAAGGCTCTGACCGACGGATATAACTACGGGAACAACATTCATGCCTCCGTTTCGACTTATCGGATCGAAGGATCGAAGCAGAAGCCCGGCGTCTATACGGATGTGAACGGAAACAATGCGACTTCGTACGGGCTGATCGCCGCGGCCGAAAAAGGTAACCTTCGGTTGTTCCTTGGGAGTTATCCGATCACCCCCGCAACCGATATTTTGCACGAACTTTCCAAACACAAAAACCTTGGAGTCATCACGGTACAGGCAGAAGACGAGATTGCCGGAATTTGTACGGCTATCGGTGCCAGCTTCGCCGGGTGCTTGGGTGTGACATCGACTTCCGGCCCCGGACTCGCGCTCAAAAGCGAAGCGATCGGCTTGGCGATGATTGCCGAGCTGCCGTTGGTGGTGATTGACGTGCAGCGCGGAGGCCCGTCGACCGGAATGCCAACCAAAAGCGAGCAGGCCGACTTGATGCAGGCGCTTTACGGACGAAACGGGGAAAGCCCTGTCGTTGTACTGGCTGCCTCGACTCCTACCGATTGCTTCGATATGGCCTATTGGGCCGGTAAGTTGGCTGTAGAACACATGACTCCGGTGATTCTGCTCACGGATGCGTTTATCGCTAACGGTTCTTCTGCCTGGCGTATTCCGGATTATCTGAACGATTATCCGGCGATCAAGCCGAATTACGTGGAGAATTATAAGAGTGAGGAGCCGTGGAAGGCTTATCGGCGCGATAAAGAAAGCCTCGTTCGCTACTGGGCGGTGCCCGGAACCGAGGGTTTTACCCATCGTATCGGGGGGTTGGAGAAAGACTACGATACCAGTTCTATCTCGACCGATCCGAAGAACCACCAGAAGATGGTACAGACACGCCAGGGAAAAATCGATAACATTGCGGAACATATTCCCGACGTCGAAGTGTTGGGGGATCAGGATGCCGACCTGCTGATTGTAGGCTGGGGAGGAACGTATGGTCATCTGCATGAGGCAATGGATATTCTGCGTCAGAACGGCCATAAGATCGGAATGGCTCATTTTCGCTTCATTAACCCGCTGCCTAAAAATACGGAGCAAATCCTGAAGCATTATCCCAATGTTGTGGTAGCTGAACAGAATAACGGGCAGTTCGCCAGCTATTTGCGTAGTAAGATCAAAGACTTTAATCCGCACAAGTTTAACCGTATCAAAGGACAACCCTTTGTCGTATCCCGCTTAGTTGAAGAATTTACGAAAATTATGGAGGGCAAATAATTATGAATACAGATTTGAAATATACTCCCAAAGATTATAAAAGTGACCAGTATGTGCGCTGGTGTCCCGGATGTGGTGACCATGCTACGTTGAACTGTCTGCACAAGGCAATGGCCGAAGTGGGGATACCGCCTCATCAGACGGCCGTGATCTCCGGTATCGGTTGCTCGTCACGACTGCCGTACTATATGAATGCGTATGGTTTCCATACCATTCACGGACGTGGCGCTGCCATTGCGACGGGGGTGAAAACGGCGCGTCCCAATTTGAGCGTATGGCTCGTTACCGGCGATGGCGACTGTTTGGCTATCGGAGGAAATCACTTTATTCATGCCGTACGACGCAATGTCGATTTGAATATCGTATTGATGAACAACAAAATATACGGTTTGACGAAAGGGCAGTATTCTCCGACTTCCGATCGTGGATTCGTGTCGAAAAGTTCGCCGTACGGAACGGTGGAAGATCCGTTTATCCCCGCCGAGTTGACACTGGGTGCCCGCGGACACTTCTTCGCTCGCGCACTCGATGTAGACTTGTCGAACCTGACCGATATTCTTGCGGCGTCCGCCCGCCATAAAGGAACATCCGTTACGGAGGTGCTTGTCAATTGTGTGATCTTTAATCACGGTATCCATCGGCAGGTTTCGGACCGTGAGGTACGTGCCGAGAAGACGATTTTCCTGCGCCATGGCGAAAAGATGCTCTTCGGGAAAGACAATCAGAAGGGACTTGTGCTCGACGGATTGAAGCTTAAGGCGGTGACGCTTGGAGAAGACGGCTATACGATCGACGATGTTCTCGTTCATGATGCGCACGAAAGAGATAACACCTTGCACATGATGCTTGCCATGATGACCGATGACATGCCCGTAGCACTCGGTATTATCCGCGATGTGGAAGCACCGGTATACGATGAGGCCGTACATCAGCAGCTTGCCGAAGTACAAGCGAAGAAATCGGCCCGAACATTGCACGAGATGTTGATGACCGGCGAGACGTGGGAAGTCAAGTAAGCCGTTGTGCTTGAATAAAACAGGAAAGGGCGGTGTGTCATAACGGGCAAACTGCTTCGTTGCTTGCGGAATGAGAGCTCGGTCACATCCCTTAGTATGCTCCCTCACCCTCATCCTTAGCGCCTTGCTTTTTACCCATTCTTACACACCTAAAGAGGGTGTGCCCAAACATTGCATTTTGACACACCCTCTTTTTTGACGCCATACGAACGGTGTCGTCAGAGAACCGGTATGGAAAAACAGGCAGAAGCATCACAAGTTCTTTAATCAATCGCTCTCGATAGATTCGACAGGCCATTCTGAGGTGTCGGCAACCGTGAAAAGCTTAGGATGTTCGCGTTAAATAATACTAACATGTTGTGTTGTTCCGCAAATAAATCGTTCTTTTGCACTAAAATTGGGTAGGTCATATCCTGATTGCCTCCCAATGGTTGCAGAAATAACGTACAGGAGCATGACAGCAAGCAAGAAGAAAGCGCCGATTTCGTTTTTCAACTCCCGCCTGATTTCCGTCATAAGCATTGCGCTCGCATTGTATATGATGGGACTTTTCTTTATTTTCGGGTTGATGAGCAAAGAATTGTCGGTTTATATGAAGGAGAATATTTCGTTTTCCATCATCCTCAAAGAGGAGATCAAAGAGGCTGATATCCGGCAAATGGAGAAGCAGTTGAATGCCCAGCCGTTTATCAAGTGCGCGAAATATATCTCGAAGGAAGAGGCGGCCAAGGAGATGGTCGCGGAGTTAGGAGAAGACCCGCAGACGTTTCTCGGTTTCAATCCGTTTCAGGCTTCGATCGAGGTGAAGTTGAAATCCGCTTACGCCAATCCGGACAGTCTGCAACACATTGAAAAGAAGCTCACTTCATACACGAATGTGTCGGAATTGCTGTATCAGAAAGACATCATGCAGGTGGTGAACAGCAATATCCGGCGTATCGGTTTGGTATTGTTTACGCTGATAACTATTTTGATTCTGATTTCGTTCGTGCTGATCAGCAATACCATCCGACTGCTGATATACTCGAAGCGCTTTTTGGTGTACACCATGCGTCTTGTCGGGGCTACGCCGGCCTTTATCCGTCGGCCGTTTATCCGCTATAACATCGTCAGCGGACTGATTGCCGGTATACTGGCAATAATGATGCTGATGGGAACGTTGTATTATTTGCAGGGTGAGCTTGCGGGGCTGGAGCAAATATTGCGCGGTGAAGGGTTGCTTGTCGTTTATGGTGCGGTACTTGTGTTGGGTGTCGTGTTGTCCGTGCTGGCGGCCTATTTTGCCGTAAATCGCTATTTGTATATGGCCAGAGGAAAAATGTATTATATTTAAACAATAAGGATATATTCAAGAAATATGAAAGATTTTGCATTTGGAAAGAGCAATTTTATCTGGATCGGGGTCTCCGTCTTATTGATTGTTGTCGGTTTCGCTCTGATGAGTGGCGGCGGGTCGAAAGACGGTATCTCTTTCAATCCCGAGATTTTCAGCAAACAACGTATTGTCATTGCTCCGATCGTGACGATGGCCGGGTTTATACTCATGGTTTTCGGCATCTTGAAGGGCGATAAGAAAACGTCGGAACGTAAGGAAGGAACCCTCGGAGAATGAGCTGGATCGAAGCGGTTATTCTCGGAATCATTCAGGGGCTGACGGAGTTTTTGCCGGTCAGCAGCAGCGGCCATTTGACGATTGCCGGTACGCTGTTCGGGATGAAGAGCGGTGAAGAGATTCTCGCCTTCACCACATTGCTGCATGTGGCTACGGTCTGCAGCACCATTGTCGTGCTGTGGGGAGAGATCAAAGGCCTGTTCAAAGGGTTTTTCGCTTTTCGACGTAACGAAGAGACGCTAACTGTCGCCAAATTGTTGCTTTCGGCCGTACCGGTCGGCATTATCGGGCTGTTTTTTAAGGATCACGTCGAGGCCGTGTTCGGACAGGGGCTGTTGATTGTAGGGTGTATGCTACTGCTTACGGCAGCCTTGCTGCTGGTATCGTATTTTACCAAGCCTAACGTGCGAAAAGAGCGTATCTCGTTTCGCGACGCTCTGATCATCGGAGTGGCGCAGGCTTGCGCCGTCATGCCCGGCCTTTCGCGATCGGGCACGACGATTGCAACGGGTATTATGCTGGGAAACAAGAAAGAGCAGGTGGCGAAGTTTTCGTTTTTGATGGTGCTTATTCCGGTCTTGGGCGAAGCCCTGCTCGATGTCGTGAAGATGCTTAAGGGCGATGAGGCGTCGGCTTATGCGACCATGTCGCCCGTAGCGATGTGGTGCGGTTTTGCGGCGGCTTTCGTTTCGGGGGCTGTTGCGTGCAAATGGATGATCGGCATCGTCAAGCGTGGTAAGCTGATCTATTTCGCTTACTACTGTATGGCTGTCGGAACGCTGGCCATCATCTATTCATTCTTTAAATAAGCGAGGTAACGATGGATTTTCTTGCGGGTGAAATCGTATATTTTGACAAGCCGTTGGATTGGACGTCGTTCGATCTGGTGAACAAGTTCCGCTATCTGCTTTCCCGCAGGCTGAAGGTTAAAAAGATCAAAGTCGGTCATGCCGGGACGTTAGATCCGAAGGCGACGGGTGTTCTGATTGTCTGTACGGGTAAGGCTACGAAGCGTATCGACGAGTTCCAGTATCAGACGAAGGAATATGTGGCGACTCTGCAATTGGGAGCGACTACTCCGTCTTTCGATTTGGAGAAAGAGATCGATTGTACTTATCCGACCGGGCATATCACGCGCGAGCTGGTTGAGCAGACGCTGGTCACGTTCGTGGGTACCATCCGGCAGGTACCTCCTGTCTTTTCGGCATGCAAGGTAGGAGGCAAGCGCGCCTATGAGCTGGCGCGCAGAGGTGAAGAAGTTGCTTTGAAAGCGAAGACGCTTGTCATCGACGAGTTGGAACTGTTGGAATACGCACTTCCGGTTATCAAGATACGGGTGGTATGCAGCAAAGGAACGTATATCCGTGCGTTGGCGCGCGATATCGGTATAGCTCTCCGCTCCGGAGCGCACCTGATCGCTTTGCAACGCACGCGCATCGGTGAGGTGACCCTTGATCGCTGCATCCGTCCCGAAGAGATGGAAGCTTTTCTGGATCGTGCCCTCGCGGAGTCGTCTCATCCGGTTGAATCATCGAATTAAAATTAAAATAATCATATGAAACTCTCAAACTTCAAATTCAATTTGCCGCCGGAACTGATTGCGGCCTATCCGGCACCGCACCGCGACGAGTCTCGCCTGATGGTCTTACATCGCGATACCGGCAAGATCGAGCATAAGGTCTTCAAAGACCTTATCAAATATTTCGGAGCCGGCGATGTGTTCGTGATGAACAATACGCGGGTGTTTCCGGCTCGTTTGTATGGCAACAAGGAAAAAACCGGTGCCAAGATCGAGGTGTTCCTGCTGCGCGAGCTGAACGAGAGCATGCGTTTGTGGGATGTACTCGTCGATCCGGCGCGTAAGATCCGCATCGGGAACAAGCTCTACTTCGGGAAGAACGACTCGATGGTCGCCGAAGTGATCGATAATACGACTTCGCGCGGACGGACGTTGCGTTTTCTCTACGACGGCACGCACGAAGAGTTTGTCAAAGCCCTGTTCGCTTTGGGCGAAACGCCGTTGCCCAAGTACATGAACCGCCCCGCCGAGCCTGAGGATGTAGAGCGTTACCAGACGATATACGCCACGGAAGAGGGCGCTGTCGTAGCTCCCGCTGCCGGGCTGCATTTCAGTCGCGAGTTGATGAAGCGGCTTGAGATCAAGGATTGCAGCTTCGTTTATCTGACCGTACATTCCGGCTTGGGCACATATCGTGATATTGATGTCGAAGATTTGTCGAAGCATAAGGTGGATTCCGAGCAGATGATCATTAACGGTGAGGTGGTGCAGGCGGTCAACAAGGCCAAATCCGACGGGCGTAAGGTGTGCGCCGTGGGTACGTCGGTGATGCGTGCCATCGAAACGGCGGTCGGGACAGACCGCAACCTGAAGGAGTATGACGGATGGACGAATAAGTTTATCTTCCTGCCTTACGAATTCAGTATCGCCAATGCGATGATTACGAACTTTCACATGCCGCTTTCCACATTGCTGATGATGACGGCCTCGTTCGGAGGGTATGACCTGACGATGGAAGCCTATCAGACGGCCATCAAGGAGAAATACCGTTTTTGCGCTTACGGCGATGCCATGTTGATTTTATGACGACAACCGAGGTTCCAACAACAAGCAATGCCTACCTGAGTTTAGGCTCGAATCAGGGGAATAAGCGAAAGAATATGATTACGGCGTTGGCGCTGTTGGCCGAAAGGGCGGGAGATATTCCTACCCTTTCGGCTTTTTACGAGACTGAGCCGTGGGGGTTCGATTCGGAGCATACGTTCCTCAATGCCGCCGTCCATCTGCAAACCACGCTTTCGCCCGCCGACCTGCTGGCGCTTACGCAGCAGATTGAGCGCGAGTTGGGACGCACGGTCAAGAGCGAAAACCACACGTATCACGACCGTCCGATTGATATCGATATTTTGTTGTACGACGATTTGGTGTGTGAAACGCCCGAGCTGACTGTTCCTCATCCGCTGATGCACCATCGGCGGTTTGTGCTCGAGCCACTGGCCGAGGTAGCGCCGGCACTCCGCCATCCGGTATTGCATCGCACGGTCGACGAGCTGCTTCATGCCTTGTGAGGGGCACCCGCCATATGGCCGCCGTCACAGATTCAGTTGCATCCCTTTCGGGTATTTCACGCTGTAACTGATCTGATAGCTCTTCGTCTCGCCCGGTTGAAACGTATCTTCCCACGTGACCACGCCCGTTTCCGTCTTGTTCGTGGTCGGCGGGGTCGTTTCTTTCAGCAGTTCTACTTCGATATTTTTCTGTGTCGAGATCGGATACTGGTCTTTGAGCGTCAGTTTGATTTCTTTCTTCTGATTGTTTTTGACGGTGATTTTGTACGTGAACACTTGCTTCACATCCGATCCGAACAAGCGCGTACTGCTGAAATCCTGCATCTTTTCCCGTTTCACGGAGATGCGCTGATCCGTGCCGAGCGTCAGCGTCAGGTTTTGCAGCGTGCCGGAGCCGTCGATATACGTTTCGCCCAGATACATATCGTCGTACGAGATCATGGCCTTGCCGCTCGGCAGGTCCAGCTTCTCGCTCTCCGTCAGTTCGGCGGTGAGGTATGTGCGCGTGTCTAATTTCGGCGCCGCGTAGAAGCGGTAGTTCGCGTTGGCCTGCTGCACCCGCAGGTCGATGTTCTGTTCCTTGCCGTTGCCGGGGATGGTGTAGGGCAGGTCGATCGCATAGGTGGTGACCAGTGCATTGTCGTCCACCGTCAGATAGTCGTCGACTGTTGCTTCGGCCATGGCTACGGAGGCTTCTTCTACCACCATCTTTTGGCTTTCTTTACTATCGTAGACGTTTCGTACGGACGGCTGACTTCGCAGCATCGGTCCGGATGTCCATTCGTGCAGGAACCATGTGTTGAAGAGCGGGGCTACTTGTCCTTTGCCGGGCGCTCCCGTTGAGAGCGTTAACTTCACACGTTTCCAGTCGACGCCCGTTGTCTGGCGTATCCGCGCTTTCGAGACGATCTGCACCGGGTGTTCGATCGATTCCACATGCAGGTGGTAATAAGGCGACCAGCCCGCCGCGAACGTGCAATAGCTTACAGCCAGCCGGCTCTTCATGGCCGACGGCGCGGTGAGGCTCAGTTTCAGTGCTCCCGTTTCATGCCCGCCAGCCTTCAGCTCGTTTGTGATACGTGCGATGTTCGTTTCGAGGCGCTTCTTTTCTTCTTCGCGCTTGATCAGTAGCGTCTCGATTTCGATGTGTTTGTTTTTGAAGTACTCCATGCTTTTAGCCAGCTCGTCGAGTGTCATGCCTTTCTCCTGCGAAGACATTTTCTGGGTCATCCCCTTCTCCAGCATCTCCAGCATCTGCCGGTGGACGTTCATCTCGATGTCGATCTGTTGCACGTTCTTTTGATACATTTCCAGCGAGTCGCGCAGCTTTCGGAGCGCCGGGTCGGTGATTTGTTCCGATACATGTGCTGGCACGAACTCGTAGGCCGAGATAACGATTCCCGCGCCGGCACGTATATTCAGACTGCCGGCATCGATTTGGGTGCTCAGCCCCTCAATCCATACTTCGTTCTCGCCCTGCGTCAGGGAGACTTCGGCCGAGTGTTTCAGCTCCGCCCCACGGAGAAAGACCGTCACTTCGTCCAGTTTCGAGCCGACGGTCTTTCGTACATTCGCTTGTGTTTCCATCATCATACTCATCATAAAAATTCCGGTTAAAATAATTCCTGTTCTCATTGCGATTTGTTTTTAAGGTGTTTGTAACGCGATACAAAGCTACAAGATAATTTTGAATTTTGTTGGATTATTGAATGAATTCTTGTTCTGTTGGATGGTTTGTGTGTTTTTTGTTTAGTATTCCGTTATCTGATTGTTTAGATGTTTAGTTGTTGGAGGCGGTTTTGTGCCACCCCATGCCGGTATGCAGCGTAGGGGCGATCCTCTGTGTTCGCCCGTCGGAACAACCTTTGTGCCCTTTGTGGTTTCCCTTGCGCTCTTTGTGGTAAAATAAACTGCAAGGTTCGCAAGTTTTCTTTTGCGTTCGGATATCGTGTACCACGCATAACCATTAACAATTGAGTTATGTCAGGCTTTTAGCCCTCCGCTGGGGGGCTTTTTCCTCAACGCTTCGCTCCACATTGGGCTGAATTAATGCGCCCTTTCAGGGCTTTTACAGTATTCAGTTATCAGTATTCAGCCAACAATCAACAACTAAACGACTAAACAATCAAACAACTCAACGCCCGAAGGGCTCCATTTTTCGTTTTTCCCTTGTTCTTCTTTTTTTCGGTCATCCGAAAAGTTTTTTTCAAAAAAGTTTGTGGGGAAGAAAAAATCATTTATCTTTGCAGCGTCTTTCAGAGGAAGACATAACTTTTTCCCGGTTTATTCGGGCGCTTAGCTCAGCTGGTTCAGAGCATCTGCCTTACAAGCAGAGGGTCGGGGGTTCGAATCCCTCAGCGCCCACGGAAATTATTTAAGTGTTTTCATAGGACAAATTAATAAATAGCAACCTGCCGATCGATGATGATTCGCAGGTTTTTTTGTGTCCGAATCTCCCACTTCCCGATATCCGGCAGAGCGAACGATGAAAAAAACAGTATCTTTGCCGTATGTTTATTCAAGAATTGACAGCACATTGCACGTTGTTTCAGGGCGTGAAGCCGGAAACGGTCAAGGACTTGTTCGACCGTTACGGTTATGCGCTCCGATCGTATCCCGAACAGTCGTTTCTGGCGATGCAAGGCGAAGCGTGTCGTTCGTTGTTTATTCTCTGCCACGGCCGTGTTAATGCTTCGATGATTAATCGGGAAGGCCGACAAATCATTGTCGAGCAATTTACCGACTGGGCGGTGCTCGCACCTGCTTTCCTGCTGGCTACGCACAACGTGTTTCCCGTCAATATCGAAACGACCTCACCCTGCGAAGTGCTTGTGCTGAACAAGGACACGCTGCTCAAGATGTTGCATGCCGACTTGCGCATGATGGAGAATTTCCTGCGCGAAATTTCGGACAAGTGTGCCGTACTGACCGGACGACTCAACAGTTTTGCTCTAAAATCGCTTCGCGAACAGTTATTGCAATATCTTCATACGCGAGAGCACTACGGAAAGCAACAGGAAATCGCCGACCGGTTAGGCGTGGCGCGTCCCTCGCTCAACCGGGTGTTGCAGGAACTGTGTCACGAAGGAATCGTTAAACTCGAACGCGGCAAAATCACCCTGCTGAAACGCTCGCTCCCGAAAACCGATTCATAAAAAGAGAGGGCGTGCCGTGTTGACACCCCCTCTACAATTCAACTTAATTCCCCAAAACGCTGAGACTGCTAATCACCCTAAAAATTATGAAGTACGAACGCAAATAAATAATTAAAGTAGTAGAGTCGTTAATGGTAGTCAAAGTAATAAAGAATTACGAGCGCTAACGGCTGATGTCTGACTAAACTTGTGCAACTTGTGGTCAAAAACTGACAACTGATTAATTCAGGCTTTCAGCCCTCCAAACATGTATCTACATCAATCCTCCCACCCTTGCGGGATGGGGCTGAAATAAATCGGGCTTTCAGCCCTTGGTTGGAAAATGGTTAATGGTTATGTCCTTCGGGCGTTGAGATGTTGAGATGTT
>NZ_JAUMYS010000063.1 GCF_030528505.1 Tannerella sp. | reverse complement strand
ACTGGGAAAGCACCTTTCCTGCTACCGGGAAATCACCTTTCCCAATCGACCTCAATCGTAACTCGTAATTCGTAATTGTTTAATGTATGTGAGGTAGCCGAGCAGCAAGTTGATCAACCCGAGCATGCATTCTTTCGTATGATTGACAAAAGCAAAGGTGATCATCCATAACGAAGCGGCAATGAAGAGGATTTGGAAAAGAGGAAAAGCCGGGCTTCTGAAGTTTTCCACGTTGTCAGGATGTTCTTTCTTCCTGTATCGAACCAGGATGACACCGATCACGACGAGCAGGGTTGAGATACTCAATAATACTCCGCAGTAGATCATGATCTGTTCGAAGGTACCGCTCAGCAGCAGGATCGTACTGATGGCAAACTGTAACCATAAGGCTCTCCGCGGCACATCATCGTTGCGCACCTTGAAAAAACGCCATAGCGGATATTCACGGGCGATGCTCGCCGTCACCCTCGGACCGATCCAGATCATGGCACTGATGCCTGAGACGAGCAGCGCCGAGAATCCCCACCCGAAGAGTGCCGCCGCTCGCTCACCGAGCATCGAACGAATGCCGGGTGTGGCAACGTTTAATTGCCCGACCAGTTCGTGCAAAGCGGTATGCTTCAGAAAGACATATTGCAGCAGCGTATACAATGCCGTTACGATGCATGTGCCGTAGATCAGCGATCGGGGAATCGCCTTCCTCGGATGCTTAAATTCTTCCGTAATGTATGTCGCCGCATTCCATCCCGAGTAGGAATAGCTCACGTAGATCAGGCTGACGGCAAAGGCCGATGACGCGCACTCCCATAGATAGCCGGTATCCAAAAGGAGGGCGTTGTCTTTATTCGCAGGGAGGAACAGGCCGGCAGCGATGATAGCCAATATCAAAAGCACTTTAAAGACGGTGCTGATGTTTTGGAAACGTGCGCTGTAACGCAGGTTGAATGTATGAATCAACGTAATCAGCAGAACCACGGCAACGGCTGTCCATACGGGAGTCACCAAACGTACGGGCAGATAATCGGCGAAAGCGAAAGCTGAGAGTGCGATCGGGGCAGCGAATCCGACGGTCAGCGAAATCCAGCCGGATAAGTATCCTACGACCGGATGATAGATGCGGGAGAGGAATGTAAATTCTCCGCCCGACTTTTTGATGAGCGTGCCGATCTCCGCATAACTGAAGGCGCCGCTTAACGCGATAAGCCCCCCACATAACCATAAAGTCAGGATCGTAGCGGTGTTATGTAGCGAAACGAGCTGAAAGCCCAAGCTGGTAAACACACCGGCCCCGATCATGTTGGCCACCACAATCGATGTGCCGGTAAGTGTGTTGATCTTGCTTTTCGACACCGGAGCGGTCTATTTTAGATGTTCTTCTGCTGCCACAGCATCGAGCAACAGTCGGTATGCCCGTACCGTGCTGTCGGCATTCAGGTAACGGTCTCTTAATTTTTCATACCTTTCCAGCACCTGCATCGAGCGATGATACAGCAAGGAATCGACTTCGCGCGAAGGCTCGTAGTCTTTGGGATACGCATAGACGAAATAACCTTCTTTAGACTGATGTGTGGGGATGTTGAAAAAGTTACGGGGCGTCGGCTTCTGTATGTCACGATGCGTGTGACTGGCCTCGACGAAAAAGTCGACGGCATAATCCGGATAACCGAACAGATACCCATACCCTCGGTATCGTTCGTAGATTCCTGCGTTCTCTATGGTCGATACCACGGTAGCCGGGTCGGCACCGGGTACAAGACCGTATTGTCCGAAAAAGCTCTCCTTTGCTTTGAGTAGGCTGTCTAAAAGACTGACACGTACAACGCTTAACTGTATCGTGCGGTTACTGTCCTGATGTGCCCGGTAAGGAATAAAGACAAACGCCAGATCGGGCAGGCGGATTGCGTTGATGGCTTTCTGCACATGTGACAGGCGATCTAAGTATCGGCCTTTTTTGGCTCTGTCGACAATCTCGGGGCTGCTCCGTTTGGCAGAATCGGTATTGGCCAGAGGCATCTTGTAAAGCTTCAACGAACTCATAGGCTTGATACGTCCCAGAAGGGTGTAGACTGCTTCGCGGTCTAACCCCGTCTGTAAGATGGAATCGATTAATAAGGCTCTTTCGTCGGGTGCGGCTTGTTCCGTCACTGTTCTTGGCAGAGTGTGTCGGCTGCTTCTGCAACCGAGCAGCAAAAGAAGGACCAAGAACATACTCCAACCACGTTTCATTATCATACTGTTTCTTCTTTTTTGTGTTTCGATTTCGTCGTTAGAAATTGCAACCTACACTGATTGATAGCATGTTTCTGTTGCCGAAACTGTTATTTTGCGCTTTGGCATAAGAAGCATCCGCGCGAACGTACACGTTCACGTCTGCGGCACGGTTTATTTTCTGCGAATAAACGCCTGAAAGATGCGCGCCAAAGAAGCCCGATGTATCGTATTCATTGTCTGTCTTATCTAACTGCGAATGAATCGGGTACTCTTTATAAGCTCCTCCGTACAGATAGCTTCCGTCGATATTTTTTCCGTACATCAGCCGGGTGCCCACCAGCAGCTTCTTCGACAACTTGTCCGACAAGGTGAAATTGCGCTTCCCGAAAGCTTCGAACGCGATGTTTCTGGCGTGTTTCCTACTTTTGGGCAGGAGATATTCGTCATTCAGATCCGTATAGTTTATTTTACCTCCAAGCAGGTATTTGTACTCGTCACCCTGATTCTTCGTCCATGAATATCCGACACTCAGGTATTTGCTCGCATAAGTCGAACGGATGCTCTTATACAGTGTGACGTATCCTTTGAATGTCTCCGTATCGTCGAATTTCGTAACATACTCGATGCCCTTCACCATGCGCTGCATATATTCGAGATCAAGGTAATGCGTATGATCCTCCCCTTTCGTTTTGAGCGATGCTTTCTGATGCCACACACGATCGATGACGGTACCTTCTTTCCGCGGGTTCGTGAACGAAACCTCGGCATCTTCTACGCTTGTGAGATAATTACCCGTCAGCATCAGATCGATGCTTCCCGAGTAGTGATACTGCAAGCCTGCTCCAATGCTTTTACGGATATAGTTCGTCGTTCTTCCGCTGCCGATACCGATGATGGCATTTCCCAAACCGCGCAATTCGTAAAACGGCTGATCGATATAGACGTTGACGTTCGACATATTCGACTCCTCCTTGAAAACCCCGTATTCGAGATTCAAACCGAGGCGATTGTGGCTATTGACGGAGTAAACGACTCCGGGACGGACGGAGAGCTTCATCGCATAATTCTCCGTGCGGATATCGCGTTGCTTGGCCGCCAGATAAGCATAGTATTCTCCTCCGACACCGAATAACCATTTCTCTCCGATAGTAGGGAAATTGATCTTGTATTCCAGTTCGTAATACTGATTGTTCCAGTCGCTCGAGAGCGTGTCGGCCACGAAGTAAGGCATGCCGCGGTAAGGGTTGATCAGCGAAGCGTTAAACCTTGCATCCTTGACTGTGTTTCGTGCGTAATCAAATCTTCCCCAGAAATAAAAGTCGCGAATATTTACGCCTCCTTCGGTATTCAGCGTGAGACTCTTGTTCTTCTCTCCTTCCATCACCCGATGATACTTGCCGTTTTTTAGCGTGTATCCTCCGGAGAGCGTTGCGTAATTTTTCGATTGATCGAGCTTCAGACCGGCCGCATTCGACGACTGATTCCATATCCACGTCAATTTCATTTTTTCGGCTGCTGCCGGCGAGAGGTCAGCCTCCTGTGCCGACGTGACGGCGACCGACGAAAGGAAAAGCCACAGGAGCAGTTGCTTCTTATATGTTGTTCTTTGCATAGTGTTTCTTTTTACTTCAAAATGATACTTATTTCAGGGTATGATTCCAGCTCGGCATTTTAGCGTTGTAGCGTCTGAACATGGGAACGACCCCTCTTTCAAAATCTTCCGTACTGTTGTTCGTATCTTGCAAAAAAGGAGTCCCATCCGGGTTCTCTCCGAGCTTTTTACGGGTTACTCCGAGTGAATTATAGGTCGCACCGACTGTCGTGATTCCGGCATCCAATACGCCCGGCATACGCTTGGCATTGACTTTTGTCTCGTCATCTACGGCTTCTACACCGTCCAACACATACTCGATCGGGATCTTTGCATAGAGCCTCTTTAATGAACTGCTCTGGTCTTTCGCTTGTAGTGCCGGATTATTGACCGGATCGTAGACCTCCCCTTCGGGTGCCTTAAATATAACGTAGGCGCCCCCGAAAACCGACGTTAAGTATTGAGGAGCCCTTCCTTTATCGGCTTTTCCGTCGAAGTAGACATGTTCCATATCGAAAGCCGGTTGATCCGGAAACTTCGGATTGTTCATATTAAATTCGAACTCCGAGCTGGAACAGTCGACAGGAGAATCCGGGTTGTAAATCTCGAGCTTATGATTGGCTGCGAACTGTGAAATCACACAGCTTTCGCCGGGCTTCAGGGGATAGTTCGTCCCATTGCCGGGGAACTTCCATATCCGCTCGGTGTACACATATTTATTGCCGTCTTCCTGAGGCCATACGGGAAGTTTTGACGTCGATTTGGTCGGGTACAGCACGGCAAAATAAATACCGTCCAAATAAAGAAGGTCTTCCGAGTTGTTATAAATTTCGTAGAACTGATTTCGGAAATAGAAATTAGCGGTTCCCGAATAGAAGATTTCTTTGAATATAAGCGGGCTGATTTTCTGACCGGAGACAGGCAAATCGATCGTCGAGCGATTATTCAATAAGGGATGGTTGACCAAACTACCGTTTAAATAATACCATACGCCCTCCTTGTTTTTTAATTTTCCCGAGATGACGATGCTGTACATGCCGGGAATCAGATCGCCAATCTCTACGGTCGAGGAAGTCAGTTCTTTTTCTACGCGGATTCCTTCGACATAATTATTCAAAATAAGTTTCAGTCCGTTCGTGTTATCAAAGCCGGACAATGTGATTTTGGGCCGAATGGTGACGGAGATCGGCGTTATTTCTTTTGTTCCGAGTGCATCGGAAAACGAGTCGCAGGATGCCAGCAAAGACGCCAACCCGATGAGTGCAAGATATATTTTTTTATTCATAGTCAAATGTGTATTAATGGATTAATAAATTGACTTCTAATCCGAAAAAGAAGTCTTTTACAGGGAGAAATCCTCGACCTCCTTGATGATACGAGCCGGGGTTGCGTTTCGATTCCACAACCGGATAGTATCTGAACATGTTGTTCGCGAAGAAGGAAACACGCATAAAATTACGTATTTCTTTCGTGATATTGATATTGAAATTGAATAACGGCGGGATGGATTCAACAATGTACAAGGCATCGTTTCGTCGGCGCAGGATAGATTTGAATTCGGGCTCATCCTTCTTCGAGGGATCGAAGTCATATTGCTTTCCGTCGTTCTTGGAGATATAAGCTACCGGGATCGTATCGTTGCCGAAAGTATAACGGTCTCGCTGGCTCCAGACGGTTTCCATCGTGAGGGTAACCACAAATCCTATTTCGGGGATGTTATGTGTGGCCCGTAGGGCGGTCGAGAACCGGTCGGTTTTATGTTTGGACATCACCGGTCCATACAGTCCGACGTGGGTGCGCGAAGCTCCTCCTTCACCGCTGTTGTCATAATACGAATAGGTGTCCTGATAATTCTCGTTCTGCATGTAAGCGCCCGAGAAAGAAAATGCGGTGCGAATGGCGTCGATCCGGTTGATTTGTAAATCGAACTCAACGCCTTGGCTGTTCATGACTAAATGGTTGGAGGGAACATAGTATTCTGCCAATACAGGATGAGCGGCCGATAATTGGTAAACCGGTTGATTCTTGCCTTCCGCGCGTTTATATTGTTTAAAAGTAACCGGTTGGAACGTGGGCGACATGGAATAGCCATTCTTCAAGTGCTCTTTAAAGGCTGTAAGATAAAGCTGGAAATCATTAAATAAAAGATCTACTCCGATCTCCGCTTTCGTATTGGTCGCCGCTTTCAAGTCGTGATTCTTCGTGTCGAAGACTCGCGTTGTCGTCATAAATATACGTTGGTCTTTGGGAATCCGATCGTTCGGAATTTCGTTGATGTTGATGTATTCGAAGTATGCTTTCTCCGGATACAAATAAACGAGGGTCGGCATCTTTGCCGTCACACCATATCCGGCTTTCAGGAAAACCTTTTGAGGAATCACTTCGAGTGACGCATTGATACGGGGAGATAAGACGTTCTCTACATCTTTCATCATATCGTATCGTAATCCTGCCTGAACACGTAATTTGTTGTTAGGAGTAAGGTGTGCTGTCAGGTTCTCTTCCACAAAGAACGAGCCGTGCCGGATAAAGGGGATATCTTTGTAGGCACGTGGCCTGAACGTAGCGTTAAGCGCTTGTAAATTACGATAAGGCGGAGCCATCCGGTCGAAGACTTTCCCTTGCCCGACATTCCCCTCCAAGCGGTACTCGCTTCCAAGCAATATCCGATGATCCGTTTTGCCCCATCGTTTAAACAAGGTGGCCGATAATTTGGCAAACGCATGAATCTCTTTTCCGTAAATATCATATTTCCCTTTGTAGGTGGAAGGCAGAAATACAGCCTGGTCCGAAGGATTTACGTGCGTATAGTCGGTGATCTTTTTCCCATCCACATCAAATAGATCGAGGCCGGGCTTGTTAGTGATGATAGCTCCGTCGACCGTCGTCATGGAGTAGGGAGCGTTTGCCGCCGTATACAATTCTTCGTAATGACTTTTTTTGTCCGTATAGCTTCCGGATAATGCGTATTTGATATTCTTCAGCCAGCTCTTATCCTTAAAATAAATGGTTCCGTTTGTGTTTAAAGACAACTTGGCATCTTTGCCGCTTGATACCGTTTCCGTGATTTTATCGTCAGGATTACGATCGCGTTTAGCCTGTCCGTACATCAAATCCACGATGGTATTGCTTTTCCATCGATTATCTAAAAATACATTCGAGTAAATGGCTTTGGACGAGAAGCGCCGATAATATCGATACGATTGAATCGGCGTATTTACATTATACGTATAGTCGGCGCTCAGATTCAAATCACCCCGGTTTTTCCCCAGACTGGCACCTTTCTGTGCAAAGAAATGGTAAATGTTCGGGTTCGTCCGTGCCTTGATGCTTAATGGAGTCTTGCCGGCCTTCGATTTGACCAAGACAGCGCCTGATGTCAAGTCGCCATATTCTGCCGACGGGATTCCCCGAATTACTTCGACCGATTCGATATTTTCCAATGAGATATTTCTCGTATCAATTCCTCCTGCCGGCGAAGCCGTTCCTCCTAACGCATTTAAATTTCCTACTACGGCAGGGTGCATGGACTGCAGGTTTGCATTATTCGATAGAGGTGATCCGTCTTGTATAATGGTGGCGCCAAGCGCATTCATTGCCGACTCGCCCCACCCGTTTGGAGTTCCGACGGTACGGATATTGATTTGAGAAGCGTAGTTCAGATTCGGATTGGCGGTGATTCCTCCAGGCAGTAAAGCTAACACGTTATTTAAGCTGACCGATTGAAGGTGTTCGATCGCTTTATGAGAGATCGTCGAGGAAGTTGATTGTCCGCTCTGTCCCGGTTTTATTGTTACGACAACTTCTTTCAGACGGAAATTGTCTTCCTTTAACAAGAAGTCAACGTTTGTATCGGCGTGCAGCCTCAAGAGCGTATCGACCGTTACTTTCCCGATAAAAGATACTTTGAGTCTTACTTCTCCTTCAAGGATGTGAGTAAGTGTATACTCGCCGTTTGCATTACTTGTCGTTCCGATGCCGGATGCTTCGATGACCAGCGACGCTCCCGGAAGAGATTGCTTTTGACCTCCTGCGGTCTCCTCATACACCGTTCCCCGTAAAGCGTATTTCTTTTGGCTCAAAAGAGGAATTGCGTTAAAAGACAGACAGATTATCCCACAGAGGATAAGAAGAATTTTTCGTTCTATTGTAATCATAGTTAATGCATAAATTTGTCAGACAGACGTGTTGTCTTATCTACCAAACAATCTTTTGTTAATTTGTCTTTTTTTTAAGGCGCAAAGATAAGGCATAATGTGATTCATGCCAATCCCTATTTTAGGGGATTTTTGAAAGGAAAAAAGAACGCCGGTAAGCTTACGAAGTGCGATGAGAAGTCGGAAGTCGTCTGAGGGTATGCGATAAAAAACAGATACTGTTTTGGTTGTACGTTCGAAAAAAAAGCTATACCTTTGCCTGACGAAGTTTGAGGGCTATGAAAAAAGGCACAAAAAAACGATATCGGTTGGGATTAGCACTAAGTGGAGGTGGAGCAAGAGGCTTTGCCCATATTGGTGTGTTTAAATTGCTGGAAGAGTGTGGTATTCGTCCGGATATCATCGTAGGCACAAGTGCCGGAGCACTGATGGGTACGCTGTTTGCCGACGGACATACGGCCGACGAGATTAAACAGATGTTTACCGGTCGGGAGTTTTCGGAGTTTGCACAACTGCAAATCCCGAAAGCCGGTTTATTTGATAGTAGCCGTTTCAGCCAGTTCGTGGAACGTCATCTGCGGGTAAAAACATTCGAGGAACTTCAGATCCCGATGATTGTTGTCGCCACAGACCTTGATCACGGGTGCAGCCACAGCTTCTCGTCCGGTCCTATTGCCGAGCCGATTCGTGCATCATGCAGCATTCCGATCATCTTCAATCCCGTGATAATCGATGGAATTCATTATGTGGACGGTGGGCTTTTTCACAATTTCCCGGTGTCGGTCATCCGTGATCTTTGCGATGTGGTCATCGGTGTGAACGTGAATCCTTACACATCGCCGAAATACAGTCAGAACATTTACAGCATCGCTGAACGGTCGTTTCATTATCTCTTTGAGGCCAACACGGCAGAAGATCGCACCAACTGTGACCTGCTGATTGAGACGGCAGAGTTTGGAAAATATAAAATGTTCGATCTGAAGAATGTCGACCTCATCGCGGAGGTCGGGTATCATACCGCTCTCAAGGCATTTCACAAGTTCGTGAAAGCAGCCGACAAAAAAGAACTGCTCATTCATGCTTTTTTAGACAGAAAAATGATCAACACTTAATAATATAAGTATTATGGAAAGAGACGAAAAAGTATTTATCTATCAGGTTTTTCCGAGAATTTTCGGAAATATGACCCACCCATGTGTAAAGCACGGAAGTATACAAGAGAACGGATCGGGAAAATTCGACGACTTTACTCCTGTTGCGCTAAAGGCAATCAAGGATTTGGGTATCACGCACGTGTGGTACACCGGAATCATCGAGCACGCCACACAGACAGACTACACAACGTTCGGCATCCCTAAAGACCATGATGCCGTGGTGAAGGGGAAAGCCGGATCACCTTATGCCATCAAAGATTACTACGATGTAGAACCTGACCTCGCGCGCCATATCCCCGACCGTATGGCCGAGTTCGAAGCGCTCGTCGAACGTACGCATGAGGTCGGCCTGAAAGTCATCATCGACTTCGTTCCCAATCACGTTGCCCGGCAATACCATTCTGACGCCAAAAATCCGCTTGTGCACGATCTGGGACAAGACGACAACCGAAATGTCGCTTTTGATCCCAACAATAATTTTTACTACTTGCCGGGACAGACGCTTGAACTGCATTTCGGTGCGCAGCAGGAAGACTTCGAATACAGTGAATTTCCGGCCAAAGTGACCGGGAATGATTGTTTTTCTGCATGTCCGGGGCAAAACGACTGGTACGAAACGGTTAAACTGAATTACGGTGTTGATTTCGACAATGGAAAACTCGGACATTTCTATCCAGTGCCTGACACTTGGAAAAAGATGCTCGATATTTTGAAATTCTGGATTGGAAAAGGAGTAGACGGTTTCCGTTGCGACATGGCCGAGATGGTGCCCGTGGAGTTTTGGGAATGGGTCATTCCCCGTGTACGAAGCTGGAAAAATGTAATCTTCATAGCTGAAGTATATAATCCGTCGCTTTATCGTGACTTCCTGCGACGTGGCAAATTCGATTACTTATATGACAAGGTAGGGCTGTATGATACGCTGCGGGAGGTGATGTGCGGCCGTGCCCCGGCCAGTCGGCTGACTAAATGCTGGCAGGCCGTCGACGATATCCGTCCGCATATGCTGGCTTTTCTCGAAAATCACGACGAACAACGCATCGCTTCGGAATTTTTTGCCGGAGAAGCGCAAGTCGGAGTACCCGCTTTCTTGACGGTAGCCACCATGGGCGTCAACCCGGTAATGATCTACTGCGGGCAAGAACTGGGCGAACGGGGAATGGACGAAGAGGGCTTCAGTGGACGCGACGGGCGCACAACCATCTTCGATTACTGGAGTCTCGAATGCCTGCGTAACTGGAACAACGGCGGACGGTTCGATGAAGCCCTGCTGACCGACGAGCAGAAAGCGTTGCGTCGGCAATATGCCGCCATCCTCCATATCGCCGCGACGGAAAAGGCTGTTCGTCAAGGGAAATTCTTCGATCTGATGTACGTCAACCTCCATAATCCGTATTTCGATCCGCACCGGCAATACGCCTTTTTACGCAAATCGGGCAGCGAGGTGCTCCTTGTTGTCGCCAATTTCGACCAAACGCCCCAGACCGTGCGCGTCCATATCCCGGACGAGGCTTTCCGAAGTTTGTCGATCCCGGATAATCAACCGGCCGAATTGACAGACCTGCTTTCGGGAACGAAGAGTATCGGTACGCTGACGGCTGCCTGTCCGTATGAAGTGCTTCTGCCGGCATGCTCGGGGAAAGTGTTAAAATTCGACTATGCCGCTCAACGCTGAATATTTTTTCAATCGGAGGAGAGTTTTTCCGTAAACAGGCCCGTTGTTTCGGAATAAGTTCCTACTTTTGTGCGACAATTCTTAAATTAAAATTCGATCTGATGAGTGCACATACTCCTTTTGCTGTCTTTTCGGGAACAAACTCCCGTTATCTTGCAGAAAAAATCTGTAATAGTCTGGGCTGTTCGATGGGACAGATGAACATTGAACACTTCTCCGACGGCGAGTTTTCCGTCTCGTACGAAGAAAGTATCCGTGGTAAAGACGTGTTTTTGGTACAGTCTACGTTCCCCAATGCTGACAACCTGATGGAGCTCCTGCTGATGATGGATGCCGCCAAACGTGCATCGGCGCATTCGGTCATTGCCGTAATTCCGTATTTCGGATGGGCTCGTCAAGACCGAAAAGATAAGCCGCGTGTATCTATCGGGGCGAAAATGATTGCTGATCTGTTGAGTGTCTCCGGTTTGAACCGGCTTATCACGATGGATCTGCATGCGGATCAGATTCAAGGTTTCTTCAACGTACCGGTCGACCATCTCTATGCCTCGTCCGTATTTCTCGAATACATCAAGACCCAGCTCCCGCTCGATAACCTCGTGATGGCTACCCCCGATGTGGGCGGAACGAAACGTGCCAGCAGTTATTCGAAATTCCTCGAAATCCCGATGGTGATTTGTTATAAAAAACGGCTTAAAGCCAATGAGATTGCGGATATGAGGATTATCGGCGACGTAGAAGGCAAGGATGTGTTGTTGGTTGATGATATCGTCGATACGGCCGGAACAATTACGAAGGCTGCCGATCTGATGATGCAAAACGGAGCCAAATCCGTACGTGCTATGGCAAGTCATGCCGTCATGTCCGATCCGGCCACCATGCGCATCGACCAATCGTCGTTAAAAGAAATGATCTTCACCGATTCGATTCCCTATACGAAGAAAAGCGAAAAGATCACGGTATTGTCGGTGGCCGACATGTTTGCCGAAGCCATCCGGCGTGTGTGCCGCGACGAATCGATCAGTTCGCTCTATGCGATCAAGTAATGGGAGACAGGTGATTGCGAATAGTAAATTACGAATTTAGATCTGCTGACGACTGAAAATTTGATGACTGATTGCTGTGAAGAACCCTGCGGGCGTTTGATTATTGGTTTGATTGTTTCTGAGCGCTGATAACTAACTGCTAAACAAAAAACATCGAAACAACGAAACGTCCGAAGGTCTGGATACAGACAGTTGAATAACAATTATCAAACAATGCCATGATTTTGGATTTTCCGAATATTAAAGAAGAACGGTTACCGCGCTTTAAAGGCGGTGAAAAGGAATATATCGCACGTATGTTTGTCGATGAGCATAACCGTATCATGTACGGCCGGCTTGAACCCGGTGCGTCCATCGGCATGCATATGCACGATACGAGCAGCGAAGCCATTTATATTCTGCAAGGAAACGGTAAGGTGCTGATCGATGATGGGGAAGAGAGAGTGAGCGCGGGGCAGTGTCATTATTGCCCGAAAGGCCATGCACACAGCCTCGTCAACGACAGCAATGCCGACCTGATTTTCTTTGCCGTCATCCCGCAACACGAAGGCGCAGGTTAAGCCTCCTGCTGCACTTTTATCAAATAATCATTCCGCTACCGATGCAGAGATGATGGTCTTTGTCGTATACGACAGCGAATTGTCCGGGTGCGATGCCTTGCATCTTCTCCTCACTATGGATCGTATATAAATCGCCGAAGCGACGGATATGACCGCGCGTAAACTCGGGGGTGTGACGAATCTTGAACGTAACCTCTTTCTCGTCGTCGAACGTGCCCCAGATATCTTCGGTGATAAAATGAAAGCCTTCCATGCGAATCGTTTTGCCGTATTGCGTCTCCGGGTCATAGCCGTTTGATACGTAGATAATATTTTCGTCCACGTCTTTCCGGATCACGAACCACGGTCCTCCACTCAATCCTAATCCTTTGCGTTGGCCGATGGTATGGAACCAGTAACCTTGATGCTTACCGAGTACCTTGCCGGTTTCCAGTTCGATGATTTTTCCTTCGCGACGACCAAGATAACGCTCAATAAAATCGTTGTAATCGATCTTGCCGAGAAAGCAGATGCCCTGACTGTCTCTGCGCTGTGCGCTCGGCAGGTTCTGTGCCGAAGCGATGGCACGTACCTCGCTCTTCATCAGATGACCGATCGGAAACATGAGCTTCGAGATTTGCAGATTCGTGATTTGACCGAGGAAATCCGTCTGGTCTTTCACAGGGTCTTTCGCTGTCGACAGCCATGTACGGCCGTTGATCTCCGTTGTTGTCGCGTAATGCCCCGTAGCAATTTTATCAAAATCTTTTCCCCATCGGTCTTCAAAGCATCCGAATTTGATGTAGCGATTACACATCATATCGGGATTGGGAGTCAGACCGCGTTTTACGGACTCGATCGTATAGCTGACCACTTTGTCCCAATATTCTTCATGCAGTGAGACCACCTCCATCCGGCAACCGTACTTCTTTGCGATGTACGTAGTCATTTCAATATCTTCTTCCGCCGGACAGTCGATGTATCCGTCTTTGTCTTCCATCCCGATGCGGATATAAAACATCGTCGGCTCGTAGCCTGCCTCTTTCAGCAGATGTACTACGACCGAACTGTCTACTCCTCCGGAAACCAATGCGACTATTTCCATACTCTTACCGATAACTTTTCCGCAAAAGTACAAAAAAGACATCTTTCGGACAACGGAAGCGCTTCGTTCCTGCCTGTTGGCACAACGCCTCCCCTCTTTTGGGGATTGCGGCATCTCTCCTTTCGTCCTACCTTTGGAGCCGGATGAACAAGCGCATATTGATATTTGGTTCCGGAGTGATCGGCTCGGTGTACGGCGGATTGCTGGCCAAGGCGGGCTACGACGTGAGCCTGCTTGCTCGTGGCAAACGTCTGAAAGATTTGCAGGAGAAAGGGCTGCTTTTGCGGCGGGCCATGCGCCCACAGGCCGAGACTGAAACCGTCGGTGTACGTGTCGTCCCCGAGCTATGCCCCGACGATGCTTACGATTACGTCTTTGTTACCCTGCGTGCCGAGCAGGTCGAAGAGGCGCTTCCCGTGCTGGCGGCCAACACTTCGAGTTGTTTCGTTTTTATGGTGAATCACGCCGAGGGCTACGACCGTTGGGAGTCAACCGTAGGTAAAGGCCGAGTGATCGCAGCCTTTCCCGGGGTGGGCGGAAGGGTTGACGAAGAGGGTAAGGTTTTTTACAGCCTCACCGGCCGCCTCATTCAACCCACCACCTTGGGCGAACCCGACGGAAGTCTTACACCCCGTATCCGCGAATTGCACCGGATGTTGCTCAGGGCCGGTTTCCCGACTGTCATAAACCGTAACATGGACGCATGGCAAAAAACGCACCTTGCCTTGGTTTGTCCCTTAGCCTGTGCCATCTATTGCGACGGCGGAAACAGCCGCACGCTGGCAAACAACAGGCAAGTCCTCATCCAACTTAGCAAAGCCTTAAGAGAAACCTTTGCCTTTATACACCGTTCGGGAATAGGTATTACCCCCGGCAAGTATCGTTTCATGCGTGTTGTTCCGCTGACTGTCATGCGCTTTGTGCTGTCTCACATCTATGCCTCGTCGTGGGCGGAAACCTTTATCGACGACCATACCCGCCATGCCCGTGGAGAGATGATGCACCTCACAGAAGCTCTTATTGCTTTGGCTGCCCGCCACGGATGCGAACTGATCGAACTCGGAAGGCTCTTAACCGGTAGAATCGATTCAAAATAGACTTTCGGGAACAAATGGACGTTTCTTTATCCCTGATACATTTTACGCGCTCTTGCTTATTTACATAATAGAAGAGATTTAGCGTTTTCGATAAAAAATATATCTTTGTAGTTGCTTCTTGTCATGTAGTATTTTTTACAGCAAATGGAATGCAATAAAGAATTCTTTTTAACTTTACAAGTTAGACATAACAAACAGCCATCCAAATAGAACCATCTGAAAAATAACATCATGAAGAAGAATGTATTGATCGTTTTGCTCTTGCTTCCATTTCTCTCTTTCGGACAAGAAATGACTTTTGAGATTGAAAAGCTCTCCAAGCCCGAAAGATTGCTCCCTCTACAATCATACGATGATATTTACCAAGGGATGATACTGACGGATGCGCATGTATCGAAATGGGATATCGAAAAGAAAGGGATTGATTTTAAATACCATCTCTTGGCCAAAAGCAAAGCCCCCGACAGTCTGGTCAATTACGGTTATCATTCTTTTTTTTACGGGATGTACGAGGCTTATGCTCACCATCGGCCTTTTGTACTCTCTCCCGACATGATCTCGCTCTTAATAAGTCAGGGATTTGCCAGGCACGTACAGGCCAACCCTGAAAAACTCCGGAAATATTTCGTCGATTTTTCGGGAAAACTCAGCTTAACCGTAGTTGCCGGAAATGATTTGCTAAAAGATTCCGAGCAGTGGGAAGAGCTTTTTCCCCAGTTCACAGCCCAGATTGCCGGGCATACCGGTGAGGAATTGATAAACACCTTGACCGCTGATTTTTCCACAACAACGGCTGTCGAAAAAGTGGCTTCCGAAATTACCATAATGGAAGCCATGGAGCCTTACTTTGAGTTTGTTGTAATCTATATGGTTTGTGGTATACCGCAAATCACACTAAAAGGGACAACCGAAGATTGGGAGAAAATTCTTGAAAAGACGAGAAAACTGGGAAAATACGATTTGCGATGGTGGACGAAAGAGTTAGAGCCTATTTTAAAAGAATTTATACGTGCGTCGAAAGGACAAATCAATAAAAGGTTCTGGCGAAACATGTTTAAGTATCACTCTAAAAAGAGATACGGAGCTCCTAAAATCATTGACGGTTGGATTGTTAAATTCTTTCCTTACGATAAGGATGGGCAACGCAATAATCTGAACCGACTTGTTGGCACTCAGAGTTTGCCCGAAGAGATCGTTAAAGTGGACCTGAAATATCTAAAAACGGATGGAGCCCATACCGAAGAGACCATGCTCGAACTCTGGGCCGGCTTTATTGGCCTTGAGCAAAATACGGAAACCTATGCGCTGACACCACAAATAAGTTGGATGATTAAAAAGAAAGACATCAATCGGGAGGCCTTATATCAAAGTCTGGAAAGAGATAACGTGCCTTATACTGGATTAGGCTCAGGGATTGACCTGAAAATAATTGAAGTGCCGGAGGTATTAAAGAAATTTGACACGATATATGCACTTGGACTTCGTTTCAAGAAAGAGGTGTTCCTTCCCGACTGGATGAAGACGAAAAGAATCGGCAAGCTGTTTATCGACGGAACAATATCGGATAAGGAGAAACAAAAGATTTTAGATTGGTATCCCAACACGGAAATCGAGTTAAACGGTAAAAAACACCACGAGGGGAAAAATACTTGGATCCGGTTTTGGGGTAAGGAAATCCCTAAGGAGGTCTTGGAGTTGAAACATATCTGGATTTTAGAAATATGGAATATGGCAGATGATCAAGAACTTGTTCTTCCGGATGAACTTGGAAAGATAAAGATTGAAATCCTCTCTTTAATGGAAGTTGTGTCCGATGAAAATCTAAAAAAAATAAAACGCTTGCTTCCCGATACGGATATTTATGTCGATGGGGAGAAACTTCCATAAAATAAGGTGGCTTACTATTCTCTTGTTCTGAATATGTTAGAGGCCCTAAAAAGACATCATTAACATATCAATCCTGAAAATAAAAAAGAATATGAAAACACTAATCGCACTCTCGCTATTGTTGAGTTTAAGCATGAGCTTGAAGGCTCAAGAGATTCTAACCGCAGCACAATCCGACCCCAATACAATGGGTTGGATGACTGGTTTCCCGCCTCCTAAAGAACGGGTGATTTCCGCGATAGACGGAAGCTTTTTCCGCTTCCCGGCTTTGAGATACAGCGTTTGCCACATGCGCCAATTCATGCCGACCACCGAAGTCAAGGCTGCTTCAAGCAAACAATACAAGTTCAAGCTTAAAATCGACGGGAATATCGACGGGCTCACATTTATCCCTTGGGGTAGCACCGAAGCAATGACTTGGAAAGAGTCTCTTTCGAAGAACTATACGGACGGCATACTGATATTGCACCGGGGAAAGATTGTTTACGAGAATTATTTCGCTGCGCTGAAGCCGGATGGTGTCCATGCGGCCATGTCCGTCAGCAAAAGCTTTACGGGAACTCTCGGCGCACTGTTGCTTGCGCAAGGTCTCCTTGATGAGAATAAAACCGCAGCCGATTACGTTCCCGAATTGAAAAATTCGGCCTTTGGGGATGCAAGCATAAGACAAATCCTCGATATGACGACGGGCTTGAAATACAGCGAAGACTATTCGGATCCCAACGCCGAAATCTGGTCGTTTTCGGCAGCCGGTAATCCCTTCTCCAAACCGGCATCGCCCGAAGCCCCTGCAAATTACTACGACTATCTCGTTACGCTTCGGAAAGAAGGACGGCACGGTGCGGCCTTCGGCTACAAAACCGTCAATACCGATGTGATGGGCTGGATTATCTCCAGAGTAACGGGGAAAAGCATCCCCACTTTACTATCGGAGCTCATTTGGAAGCCCCTCGGGACGCATGTGGACGGTTATTATCAGGTCGATGGATCCGGGATAGCCTTTGCCGGTGGAGGTTTTGGTGCCAATATGCGTGATATGGCCATGTTCGGAGAAATGATCCGCAATAAGGGGAAGTTCAACAAACGGCAAATATTGCCCGCCGAAGTGGTGCAGGACATCATGAAAGGTGGCAACCGGGAGGCTTTCGCCAAGTCGGCACATGCCGCTACGCTCAAGAACTGGAGTTACCGGAATATGTGGTGGGTTTTGCACAACAGTCATGGAGCATTTATGGCACGGGGCGTACACGGACAAAGCATTTACATCGACCCTACGGCGGAGATGGTTATTGTGCGTTTTGCCTCGCACCCCGAAGCAAAGAACTCAAAAAACGACCCGACCTCACTGCCTGCTTATCAAGCCGTAGCCGAATATCTTATAAGCAAGTAAGGGATGAGCAAATGTTTTGACTTTCAGTTTGATTTAGCGATTGTTTGAACTCCTTGCTTCTTTTGTAATTATTGATGCCCTCTTTTTTACGAGACCCCAAAAGTATGAATAAAGCTTTTGGGGTTCCTTCGTTTAAGTATAAAATGTTCCTACTTAAGTGCCTTGGATCGAACTTCTCCCCTCCCCAATAAAGGGGATTAAGCTCTAAAAAATCCCCTTTCTTAGGGATTGTGAACACTGTTCAGATATTCTAACTTTGCAGTCGTAATTTTGAAT
>NZ_JAUMYS010000062.1 GCF_030528505.1 Tannerella sp. | reverse complement strand
GTAAATTTCAAGTCAAAATCAATAATATCAACTTTGTCATAGTTCAAGGAGATATCATCTATTTGCTTTCTCCATCCTTCCATATAATTGACTTGTGAATTTTCGTTATAAGATTGATTTATAGATTTTAAGTATTCGCGAGCCGCATTTTGAGATATTAGTGTGGCACCCATTAAACCTTGTGACATCTTAGGTTTTATCTTTAAATACCACCGCGACGACAAAAACTGTTTTGCAAATTTTTCATTTTGTCTCCACCAATCAATCCATTCTTCGGGTAGGAATAGTCCTTCAGATAAATGTTTTAGTCCGTTTATTATATTGTTCGTTTCCATTTCACCAAGAATTTGTGCCATTAATAATTCGTACTAATTTGAAATTATCGCCTAAATTTCTATAAGGATCCATGCTCGCATGTCCCCAAGGTGTAACTTCAGTCAAATTCCATGCTTCATTGGCTTTAGAGGAACCTAACCTTTGAGGCAAACTTGTATGATGCAATTCAATAGGAACATCAACAATATTTTTATTTCCCAAAGCATCGGATACTTCAACTTTTATTTTAGGAGCATTTCCTCGTTTCATTAAAGCTAAATTGTTAGGAGAGTATTTTCCTGTTGGATTTAACATTTCATCAGCATATTTCGTCTTCCAATAATTTTTCTTAGCTGTTCTCCAACACTCCAGACCAAAAATATCCACCTGCGAATTATTATCAAACACATACCCATAAATCGTAGGGTTTCCACCTGCTAATCTTATCGGGTCTTGAGTGATATAATTGCCTGCATTCGGGTCGTAATACCTAAAACGATTGTAATACAACCCTGTCTCCTCATCCTCATACTGACCTTGATAGCGGAATGGACAATCGCTCAAAGAACGCCCGGCAAAGTTACGAACAGAGCCATAAATATCCAATTCTGCCGACCATGTTTTTTCCCCATCAGAGTTATACATTTCAGTTGGCGTACCCAAGTAGTCCGTTATAATACTGTAGGACTTATCGCCAACTATCTTTGCCGCAGGTATGAATGTACCCTCCTCAAATAACCACGTGGTTACATTCTCTTCCTCCGTCCACTCATGCAACGGAACATTGCCGTCCCAAACCCAACGGGTAGTCTTCTCTTTATATGTCTTCGAGATACGTCGCCCCAAAGGGTCATACTCGAAACTAACTGTTTCACCGTCGGGACGCTTCACACTTCGGAGCATGCCGTTGCCCTGCCATTCATAGGCCCAATCACCCTCCTGCCAAAGCGGAGCTAACGTCTCGTCGGGCCTCAATCGTTGTTTCAGAACAAGGTAGCCCTCCCCATCGTAATGATAGGAGAACTTCTTGTCCTCCAACAACCTTCCACCTTTGCCATATTTGCGGTCTTTTCTTTCTTCCGTGCGGAACAGATTGCCGATGGCATCGGGAGCCTTGTAAATGCTCTCCACCTCGGAGCCACCTTTATAATCGGCCCGGAAGAGATTGTCCCACGAATCGTAGTCGAAAAGGACGGTTTCGCCCGTGCGTTCGTTCACCTTGCGATGCAGGCGGTTACCCATGCCCCAATGGTAACGCATGCGGCTCTGCTCCGCTCCGCCCGAGAGAATATCCCTGCGAACAACACGTCCGAGCATATCACGACCCGTCGTAACACGCACCCCGCCGCTCAACTCCCGCTGAATCTCCAAACCGCTTTTATCACGGCCTATCGAAACAGACCAGTCCGAGGACTGCATTCCGGCCAGTAGGCCCTCTGTGTCGTACCGCAAGGCTATATCGGCTTCCAAATCGCTGCTGAGACGGATGCGGCTACCGAAGGCATCGTAAACGCTCTCGACCATATGTTCGCCCTGCGTTTCCTTCAGCACACACCCGTCCCGACCGCGCTCGAACCCGATCTTGATCGAATCGTTGAAGGCTGCCGTAAGCAGACCGTCCTTGTTATATTTGTAAGCCGTGCCGGTGCCGTCGCTGTGGCGTTCCCCGACGATACGCCCCACGCCGTCGTATTCATAAGTGCTCCACCGTTCATCCGGACGCAACACCTTGGAGACACGTCCGGCACCGTCGCGCTCGTAATGGCGGTGAAGACCGTCGAATCCCCATTCGTCCACCACATCGCCGCGTCCGTCCAAAGCGAAGCGGTAGAGCTCTCCGCCTTCGTTTGCAATGCCGGTGAGCTGCAGCTCGGTATCGTACTCGAAGCAAACTGTCCGCCCGTTCTGCGTCCGGCTCAGCAGGGTGCCGAGACTGCCGTAGCGGAAGCTTACCTCGCGAATCCGGTCTTTGGCATGGACGAGGTTGCCCGAAGTATCGTAAGAGAAATGGTGTTCGTTGCCGTCGGCCTCCTGCATCCAGAGGAGGTTGCCGGCTTCGTCGGAACGATAGAAAGTGTGGTTGCCACGTGGGTCGCGCTCCTCATTCAGATGCCCCAAGGCGTCGTACAACCACTCTCGGCACGTACCATTAGGATAGGTCAGTCGGAAGGGGCGGTGTTTGCTATCAAATTCAAAAAGAAAGACATTGCCCCGTTCGTCGGTGATTTGACTCAGATTCCGGCCTTGGTATGTATACGAAATTCCTCTCTCAAAAAAGCCTTAAGCAAAGGGACGGAAGAAACAGAGCCCCCCGATAAATAAAGGGATTGAAGGGAAAAAGCGAATTATCGATAAAATTCTTCAAAAGCTCGAAGATTTAGGAGTATTTAATGAGCTTTTGAGGAATACAGCTTATTTGCTCTCCAGGGTCATTAACATTGCCAAATTCTATGCCATAAATTCCTGTTCAAAAGTCGATATTCAAAAAATCATTCATCCTCGGGCAGCACTGTATTTTCAAGCATTTGCATAAATTCAGCAAAAGTTTCGCAGATAAAGTATGTGTTAAGTTCATCTGAGGATTGTTTGAAAAAATAGCTATGATCATAATACCAAATACCGTCATTTTCTTTGTCATGTATCAATAGCAACCACCCTCCTCCTAGGTCTCTTCCAATGAGAATAGATTCACTGGGAATATCATCAATGTATTCCCGATTTTTAAAAATAATATCCTGTGACCTACTTTTTGTATTAACTCCATAAAGAGTATCCATTAGGATAAATTCGCCCAAATCTTCCACAAAAAAATAACCATCGTGCACAATTGCGCCATTATTTTTTGCCAGAAATTCTTTGTAGTCTTTCGGTAGCGAGATGTTAAATTCATTCTCTATAATCTTGTAACTATCGATTGTTCCTTTTTCAATTAATTGTAATCTCATAAATGTCATTTTTTTCTGCCTAATGCGACTTTTTTTGTTTTGGAAACCCCACCGCGGTGAGTAAATCTATCGTGTATATCAGAATTAACTTCTTGTATTGTCATACCATCTTCGTGATGGTGCCACGTTGTTCCATCAATTTTTGGAGGATCCAATTCAGACTTTCTTATCGCATTTGTATAATCCGTTGTATGATTCCCTTTTTGTTTTCCAATATTCACACTCTGCCTTAGGTGTGGCTCTTTGAGACAGGATATCCATTCACATAGTCAACAACGTTTCCTTCCCAATCTGTATAACGCCATGTCCCGTTATCTAATACCTCGACTCTTCCACCCTTCTTCTTCCATTTATCAATATCTGGAGAATTTAATGGCTTACCTTTTTCGCGTGCATTTGTCACGGGCATTTCCAGCTTGGGCACCTTAGCTTTGTCCAAGGCTTTGGCTGCATCCAGTACATCATCGACCCGATTGGCAACCTTTGCCGCATCTACCACCTTGTCGGCAACTTTTACGGCTGTGAGAGCTGCGGCTCCTCCTGCGGTGGCAACCTCCGCGCCCACCTCGAACAGCACCTGTCCGGCAAAGTCTCCCCATTCCTCCGCACTCATATTGGCAGCCTTGTCGGCAAGGGTTTCCAACATGGCCCTGTTCTCCTGTTGTGCAGCCAGAAAGTCCTGAGGATTGGCTAGCAAATTTACGGCAGAATTACGGTATATCCAAGTCCCGGCTTTCCCTGCAAGATTGCCAAGCGACTTCAACGTCTCTCGGTCTTGCTTCAGCTGGTCAGCAAAACCGGCCGGGTCGAGTAACATGTATGGGAGCGAGTGCTTGCCTGCCCAAATTCCCAGATCAATGACGCCTGTAACTGTACCTTTGAGCCCTTTCCAAAGGCCTTTGCCCAAGCCTTTACCGAAATCAAGAGCTTTACTCCAGAAACTGCGTTCTTCTTCGCGTGAGGCACTGTGGAGTGCCGAGGCTACGGTAGAGGAAGCTTACCTCGCGGAGCCTGTCTTTGGCGTGGACAAGGTTGCCCGAAGTATCAGCCCGAAATAATAAGAAAGAAAATGTGTTATAATGAGTGAACTGCTTTGTCGCTTGCTGAATATGATCTTGGTCACATACGTTCGTATGCTTGCTCGCTCTCTCATCCTTAGCGCCTTGTATTTCACCTATTCTTATCCATCTAAAGAGGGTGTGTCAAAACGCAAGTTTGTACACACCCTCGTCTTGTTTATTCGCTTATCGTTTCAGATTGGGATTCAGGGAAACGTCCCATGCCGGATAAGGCATGTAGTTGCGACTCTCAGTCCACGTGGCATCGGTGATAGGAATTTTTTCCTGTACCGCCACGCCGGGTACGATCTCGACCGGCGTATTTGCCACACGCTCGGCAAAAGTTTCTTTAAGGGTGTTCATACGCAATTGGTCGGCACGACGTGTCACCAACGCCGGATGATACCCAGCCACTTCCCATCCGTGCTCGGCAAGGACGGCATCGGCAAAGGCTTGCCCGCTCAGCCCCGGAGCCAGCTCAGTCAGTCCGGCACGCTTGCGTACGCGATTCACACATTCGTACGCCTTGGCATTGGGTGTCCCGGCCGAACGTGCCTGAGACTCGGCATACCACAGCAAGACCTCGGCATAACGGATCATTTTACGGCGTTGTGACGTAAACTGGCACATGTTCACACCTTTCGTATAGTCGTAGTCTTGCACGTCGTTGATTCCGGATCCGGAGACGGTCGTGGTACAGAACATCGGATGCAGTTCGGGCACCAGCCAATTGCCTTTTTCGTCTTTCTCCCACCAGTTTATCAGAGGATTACCTGTTTTGTTCTGGTAAAGAATTTTCGGCGAGTACACGGCATCTTTGCGCGGGCCTTCGGGCATCCGTTTCCAGAAGCGTATTTCTCCCCAGAAGTCGCCCCATCCACCTTGCGACTCGAAGAGTTGGGTATTGCAGAACGAAGTGCCTTCACCATCGGCAAAGAGTCCGTTTGCATTGACACCGAGTACCGTTTCCTGTGTATAGTTATGCGTAATGTCGTAGACGAACTTAAACTCCGGTTCCAGAATGTATTCATACTGTCCTTTCTCTACGCCTTCGATCACGGCCAATGCTTCTGCTGCAGCTTTTGCGTAATACGCCGTTTCATTCATCGGCCAACCGGCCATGGCCATATAGACGGCCGAGAGGGTGGCACGTGCAGCTTGGTATGTCACAAAGGTGTTGACCCCAAAGAGCTTGCCGGATTCGGTCGTATAGTTCGTCGGCAGCAGCTTCTGACAATCAAGCAGGTCGGGTACGATTACTTTCTCATATACTTCTTTTTCCGAACTGAGCGGAATTTCCCGTTCTACCTCGTTCTTAACAATCAGCGGCAATGGTCCCCAAATGCGTACAAGGTTAAAATAAGCTACCGCTCGCCAGAATTTTGCCTGACCGATGGCTATATTTTTTTCTTCTTCGGCAATGGGCGTTTCGGTGATATTTTCCAGCACGTAATTGGCTGCTTTGATCAACGTGTAATTGCCAGCCCAAGTCTGAGCCAGTGCAATATTACCGTCGGTCGGACGGAAGCCGTCTATTTCGGCGTACCACATTTTATTACTTCCCGGGTTCGTCGTCGCATCATCGCCTTGCATAAAGTTGGGGGCGGTCAGGTTCGTGTTCGCCTGCATCTGCGCCACCTTGCTGTACAAGGCTGTGACAGCCAAATCGACCTCTTTCTGCGATGTAAACTTGCGAAGCGTCAGCTTACCTTTCGGGTCTTCTTTCAGAAAATCATTACACGATGAGGCGCCGAATAAAAAGACAAAAAGTCCTGCTATGATGATTTTATTTTTCATGTCCGTAACTGTTTAACATTAGAAATTTGCATGGATACCTATTAAGAATGTGCGCGGAGACGGGAATGTTCCCATGTCGATTCCGTTATCCACATCTACATTGGGGCCGGCCGATACATTGGCGGGATCCATCCCCGAATAGCGAGTGATGGTAAACGCATTCTGACAACTGAGCGAAAGGCGCAGATCGGCAAAACGAACAACGCGCTTCGGCAGCCTATACGAAAGGGTGATATTCTCCAGACGCAGATAGCTTGCATCTTCGACCCACTGCGACGAATTGCCGTAATTCCGGTTGCTCGCATTCTTCAACGACGAATAAGCCGCACCCACCCCGACTTTGTCGTAGTTATTTTCGTATGCTTCTTTCAGCGTGATGAAGCGGCTTGGGCCCGTCATCGTCGACATGGCAAACCGCGTCAGATTGATTTTATCCATCCCGAACTGTCCGTTGAAGAACATGTTCAGCTCCCAATTCTTCCAGCTTATTTGGTTGTTCCAGCCCAACGTAAAGCCGGGGAGTGAGTTGCCGATAATCTGACGGTCTTCCGAATCGAGCTTGTTGTTTCCATTTACGTCTTTGAACTTGTTACATCCCTTCTCATCGAGTCCTTCCCAGACGTATCCATACAAAAGACCGAGCGGTTCTCCCACTTTCACCAGAGAGACTTCGTTGACGAAGCCGCCCCACAAAGTGTTTCCGAAGATAAACCGTTCACCGCCGAGCGAGAGTACTTCGTTCTTCAGCCATGTACCGTTGAGGGTACTCGTCCAGTTCCAGTCCGAATTTTCGACGAGTCGTGCCGATACCGATGCTTCGAACCCTTTATTATGCACTTCGCCGTCGTTCACCCAATAATCTCCGCCGCCATTATAGCTGGGGATATGTTTTCTGAGCAGACCGTTCTTTGTACGCTTGTCGTAATAATCGAGCGAGAAGCTGAGTTTGTCGTCGAGCACCGAGAAATCGACGCCTAAATCCCATTGAAGTGTTTTCTCCCAAGTCAGGTCGGGGGTTGCGAAGATGCCGGCGTAGTATCCCGTACGTTGGCTTGTTGTTCCGAAGGCCGTGTTGGCCTCCCACAGGAGTCCGAGAGTTTCGTAAGGATTTAGCGCCTGACTACCTACGACTCCGTAACTGCTCCTGAGTTTGAACTGACGGAAAACCGACTGATCTTTCATAAATCCTTCGTTGGCTATGTTCCAAGCCGCCGCGACGGAGGGGAAGTAGCCCCACTTGTTGTTGGTGAACACCGAAGAGCCGTCGGCACGGAACGTCCCGGTAAACATATAGCGGTCGGCGTAATTATAGATGATCCGTCCAATGCCCGAAAGCAATGTTCTTTTACCGTAATCGTTTCGGAGACTCTTCGAACCGGCCAGATTGATATTCCAGTATCCTACGCTTTCGACCGGCAGGTTATTACCGGAGATGCTCATCATGCGTGTCTCCGACGAGGTCGCTTCGAAGATGGCCGAAGCCGTCAGTGAATGCTTGTCCCATTTTCCCGTATATGTAAGATTATTGATCGTTTGCAGCATCAAACGGTTGTGATCTGTGTTGCTGGCCCAGCTTTGCCGGTATACGGTGGTGGGGCCGAACGAATAGTTTTTACCGTCGAAGTAATCGACCCCGTTCGTTGCCGTAAACGTTAATCCTGGGAGTATTGTGAATTTCAGATCGACGTGCCCGGTCATCCGGTTGGCTTTCGAGTCGGACGGCGCCTGTCTGATTTCTCCCATTGGATTGGCTTCTATGTTGTTATAAGGATCCCAGTTGTATTTACCGTTTTTGTCCTGCATCTCCATGGTGGGAGAGTAGTTCAGGGCTTTGAACATGGGGTTGGGGCCGGTGCTGAACCATGATCCGGTAAAGTCGGAATGGTCGGCCATGATGTCGGCCGTCATATGAAGCCACGGCGTCAGTTCCGACGTGAGGTTGAACTTGAACTGGTATTTATCCGACTTATTATTCTCAACGATGCCTCGTTCCGAGTTATAGCGACCCGATACATAATATTGCGTATACTGGTTGCCTTTCGATATGGTCAGCTTGTAGTCTTGTGTCATGCCCGTGCCGAAAAAGACATCTTGCCAATTGATACCTTTCGTGCCGTTTTTATATCCTTCTATTTCGGCATCGGTGAAAGCATTCGGGTTTTTGATGTCGCGATAGGCCAGTGCTGACTCGTAAGGAGTTAGCATTTCATATTTTTTGGCGAGGTTCGAGAAGCCCATCCGGGCGTCGAAACTGATATTTTGCTGGTTCGCTTTTCCTTTCCGAGTCGTGATCAGAATCACGCCATTGCCTCCGCGTGATCCGTAAATAGCCGTGGATGAGGCATCTTTTAAAATCTGAACGGATTCGATATCTTCGGGGGCAATACCCGCCTCTCCGTTCTCACGTACCAGCCCGTTTACGACATACAGCGGAGCGTTGTTTCGATAAACAGAGTTGACTCCGCGGATACGGATCTTTGCGGAAGAGCCCGGCTGACCGTTTTTCTGAACGGAAACACCGGAAACACGTCCCTGCAAACCGTTCGAAAGATCGGAAAGGTGCTGATCTCTGAAACTCTTATGATCCATCACACCGACAGAACCTGCCAAATCGATTTTCTTCACCGTGCCATAGCCGATGACTACAACCTCTTCGAGCGAACGTGTGTCTTCCTGCAGGCGGATTTGCATGGGGGAGGCGGATGCCTCGACTTCGACCGTCAGATAGCCGATGTACGACACGACGAGTATAGCATTTGCCGGTGCATCGAAAGCAAAACGCCCGTCAGGATCGCTGATCGTTCCGATAGTCGTTCCCTTAACGACCACGTTCACACCGACAACAGGCTCACCTGTCGCAGCATCGATCACCGTCCCGGTTATCCGTCGCTCATCTCGTTGTGTAACGGAACGGGCGGACTTATCCAGCATCTTTTTCTTTACTAATACAATGTAATTGTTTTCAAATTCATAACCGATATCGGTTTCCCCGAATGCCTCGTCGAGGTATGACGAGACTTTGTCCGATTTACTCCGGAAGCATACTTCACGTTGCGTATCGACTTCGCGATTACTGTATACGACCAAATAGTCTGTTTGCTTTTCGATCTCATGGATTAACTGTTTTATCGAAACAGTATGCGAGTTCATCGTCACCATGGCATGCTGGGCTTCGGTCCCGATGGCAGTCAGTTGCAGGGTGAATACGAATAAAAGAAGGAACGAAATTCTCATTATTCTGAAAAAGTTTTTAAAACGTCTGTATTTTACCGTTAAAAATAAGAACAAAGTTTTTATTTCCATATCTTTGCAATGTTAAGTGAATACTAATGTTAAGTCACGTGTTTACTTTTCAATGAGGCGGCCGATGTTGCAGCATCGCGCCGCTTCTCTTTGTCTTCGGATAGGTTTATGTTTTCATGGTTGTCTTTATTTATCGAATGTAACAATCGGTTATTTACTCACTATAATTGTATTGGTTCCCATATCTTTCGTAACCGTAAACCGGTGTATTTTACCGATCATCCGGAGTATTTCGTCTATCCCGTCGTGCTGCCGGAATTTGCCGCTATACTTGATCGTTAACAACTCCGGATCTTTTACCTTGATCCTTACGTCATAATACCGTTCGAGGCGAGTAACGATACCGAGTAATGTTTCGTTCTCGAAGCAATAAATCCCTTCTTTCCACAAAAAATGATCGGACGATGAAAGAGGCTTAACCTGCATTTTGCCTTCGCAAACCGTCACCGACTCATTCGGTTTCAGGAGCATGCGTTGCGTGTGCGAACAAATATTGCTTACTTCAACACTGCCTTCGAGCAGAGCGGTCTCCACGTAATTTTCTTCCGGATGGTTGTAGACGTTAAACTTCGTTCCCAAGACTTTCATCTCAACATGGTTTGCCGAAACGATAAATGGTTTCCCGACATCTTTCGTTACTTCGAAAAAAGCTTCTCCTGTCAGGTTTACACGGCGCTCCTTGCTCCCGAACGACGTCGGGTAAGTCAGTGTCGACCGCGCGTTGAGCCATACCTGTGTGCCGTCGGGAAGTACTAATTGGGCTCGTTGTCCGGAAGGTACGTAGAATGAGCTCATAGCCTCTTCGGCCGGCATTTTTTTGTTCGAGAGGTAGTGCGTGATGACGGCTGTCGAGCCGATCAACAGCGCTGCCGCTGCGGCATAACGAACATAGAAAGCGAAACTTCGCCGTCGACGGGGATGATCGTCTTTCATACTCCGGACAAACTGCGAATATTTTCGCGCCGCTTCCTGTTCGTCTTGTTCCTGTTTCGAGAGCAGCGATAATGCTTCGATATTTTGCTGCCCGATAAATTCGGATTTTAACCGGGGATCGGTATCCATCCTTCTCAATAATTCTAATCGTTCGGAGTCATCAAGCATGCCTTGAAAATATCTCCTTACTTGTTCATCCATCTTTTCCATTTTTTTGATAATAGAACGTATAAGAATGAAAAATCCGCTAAGAAGCAGCTCTTCTCATGCCAATAGAAAGAGGAGTACAGGGAGTAATTTTTCGAGTGCTATCTTCAGTTTTTTATAGGCAATCCCCATCTGGGTCTCGATGGTGTTAAGCGATAAGCCGAGTTCTTCGGCAATGTCTTTTTGTTTTTTTCCTTCGATTTTACTTTTGATAAAAATGAGTCGGCATTTTTCCGGCAAGGTCTGGATGGCTTTCGATACGACCGACTCGATGTCACGTTCTGCAACATATTCTTCGTCGAATGCTTCCAGCGACTCGAACTTCATCTGCAGCGTACGTGTGTATTCCTCCTGTAGCTGCTCGGCCGAGCGCTGTTCGACCATCTTGTGCCGGAGGAAGTCTACGCATCTGTTTTTTACGGACGTCAACAGCCATCCCGTTTTGTTGATACGCCCTTCAAGCACGTCCTGCCGCTCCCATAAATCGAGGAATACATCTTGTACAATGTTCTCGGCATCGGCTTCCGACATGATGTAGGCTTCGGCAAAGCGCTTCATCCGTGCGTAATACGATACGTAGATCGCTTTGAAACTTATGGTCAATTGATCATTCCTGTCCAACACGTTCCTTCTTTTTCCCGCAAATATAGATAAGATTTGTATATATTTGCATACTCGATACCGTTTACGGATGATAAAAGCGATTTTTTTAGACATTGATGGAACTATGGTCAGTTTCGATACGCATCGGATGCCGGAAGATACAGCTTCGGCTTTGCGTGAAGCACGCCGCCGGGGCGTAAAACTTTTCGTGGCGACCGGTCGCCAGCGCGGAGATATCCATAATCTTGGCGATATGAAATTCGACGGATACATTACGCTCAACGGAAGTTGTTGTTTGGTAGGTGATGAGGTGATTTTCCGGAAAAGCATTCCGAAGGAAGATATTGCGGCTTTTGTCCGTTATCAGGAAGAGAACGGGATTATTCCCTGTTTTTTTGTCGAGGCGGATGCCATTTCGGCCAATACCCGGGCAGACGTTATGGAACGCATGCGTGAATTGATTTGTTTTCCGCCGCGCCCTGTCGTTTCCATGTACGAGCTGATGCAGCGCGAAATCTATCAGCTGACGGCATTTTTTTCGCACGAGGCTGAGCCGGAAGTGATGCGTCAGATGCCTCATTGCACGGCCACGCGTTGGTTTCCGACGTTTGCCGATGTCGTGGCAAAAGGTGTCGAGAAGAGTGTCGGTCTGGAAGTGATCGGAGCGCATTTGGCCATTCGTCCCGAAGAAATGATGGCCATCGGTGATGGCGGCAATGATATTTCCATGCTTCGATATGCCGGCGTAGGAGTAGCCATGGGCAACTCGGATGAAGTGGTGAAAGAGGCAGCCGATTACGTGACGTCTGCTGTCGATGAGGGAGGGGTTGCGCAAGCGTTACAGCACTTCGGTATCATTTAACTAACGACAAGCGGGTAGGAGAGAGGACTTCTTTCTATTCCCGACAATAAGCCGTTATTTTAACTCCGGATAACTGATGCGGGTGTGATACATCGTTTTGAGCTTATCGATAAATGTCGCTTTGACGATGTCGATGTCCTTAAATGTCAAAGGAGCATTGTGCAGCAACCCGTCGTTGATCTGACTGTCGATGATCTTGTGAACGAGCGTTTTAATATGTTCGTCCGTATATTCGTTGAGGCTGCGTGATGCCGCTTCGATCGAGTCGGCCATCATCAGGATGGCTGTTTCTTTCGTAAACGGGTTGGGACCCGGATAGGTGAATTTCGCTTCGTCGATGGGTTGATCGGGATAAGCGTTTTTGTATGAATTATAAAAGTATTTTGTTTTGCCGCGTCCATGATGCGTTTGGATGAACTGGATGATGGCACGTGGGAGCATGGCCTTTTCGGCCATCTTAATACCTTCTGTCACGTGACTGATGATAATCTGTGCACTTGCTTCGTACGATAGCTTGAGGTGAGGATTGACTTGATTGTGTTGGTTTTCGGTGAAAAATGCCGGGTTTGTCATCTTTCCGATATCATGATACAGCGCACCGGTACGTATCAGTTGTGTGTCTGCACCGATTTTGGCGCCTGCCGCCGAGGCCAAAATAGAGACTTGCAGGGAGTGTTGAAATGTGCCGGGACACGTTTCCGAAAGTTTCTTCAGCAGCGGCGTGTTGATGTTCGATAGTTCGACGAGCGTGATCGTCGAGACGAAGCCGAAAAGCTTTTCGAGCATGTAAATCAATACATACGAGAACATTAGCAGAATAAAGCTGATGCCAAAGAAAAGCATCATCTGCCAGTTGATTTTGTTCAAATCACCTTCCTGATAGAGTGCAAGACCTAAATAACACAACGCGTAAGCGAGCGAGATGAAAAAAGCACACCGGATCAATTGCGATCGTTGCGTTAATTCTTTCAGGCTGACCATAAAAACGATACCTGCAATCGTTTGCAGCATCAGGAACTCGTGCGGAAACGGGGCTATGAGGGAGCAAAGCAGTACCGTGATCAGATGCGTGAAGAGTGCCGTGTGCGAGTCGAAGAACGTACGAACCACGATCGGGACAATGGCAAACGGCAGGATGTAGATATTGAACAGGTCGTATTTGAGACATGTCTCGGTCAACAGGCAGGGTACCAGTATGCAGAGTTGGATGAAGATGTTTTTGTTGCGTCGAAAGAATATCTCGGGACGGAAGGAGATAAAATATAACGCGCAGCAAAACAAAATACCGAAGATGAGTACAAGTTGACCCGCCCAGATTGTGCCGTATCGACGGCTGCCGCCCGATTTTGTTTCATGGATGATTTTCAGGGAGCGGAGGATGTTGTACGTTTTGGCATCCACCACCTCGCCGCGGTCGACGATCCGTTCGCCAGCCTGCACCATCCCAATCGAGAGAGAGACGTCATGCAGCCTTTTGTTCAGTACTTTATCCGATGTTTCTGCATCGTATGTGAGATTCGGCTCCAGATACAGCTCGAAATTACTCGACCACAGTTCGTCTTTATCCATCGGTTCGGGAGCGTTCTTAATGATATGTTCGTAAGCTGTTTTGGCCGAATATAAGTTGCTTACGCTCCTGCCGACGGCCACGTTTTTCTTCAGTACATTCACCCGCGTACGATTTTCCGAAGCCAGCTTTTCCAACTCCGGAGTGGCAACGATCCCTTGGTTATAAAGTTGTTGTATTTGAAGGTTAAGGTATTGCCACAACGGAGTACTCATCGTATGTTGTGAGAGATAATCATTTTTCAGGTTTTCCAGCACCGTTTTCGATACCTCTTCTTTCAGACGGAAATACGGTTCAAAACGTGCTTTGATACTGTCTTTTTCAGCCTTGATTTCCTGATCGCTCTTGTAGATCGGGAAGTCGCTCGGTGCCGTCAGCAGGTCGTACCGCCATGGTTTTCCCTCGTGAAACTGGTAGGGAAATTTCCCTTCACGCGGAAAGAAATAAGCGATGATCGCAGCCGTAACGGCAAAAAAGAGAAACGATTGTATTGTTGTTTTCTTTAACTTCATACGTGTCTTCTGCTCAAACGATTCATGAGTTTTCAGGCCGAAATGTACGCAAAAAATCAATATCTGCAAAAAATGGTAAAAGGTTGCGTTGTAAGCGGTGTCTGCCAATCGTCCTTCTCTGCAATTTTTTCCTACCTTTGTGCGCCGATCTTTTTGTCGACACCAACAAATAGCTTATTTATTCATCTTAATAATAACATAACATATGAAAAACTGGAAAAAAATGCTCTGGACAAGTCTGTTGTATTTCGGAGGTGGAATACTGCTTTTTGCGCAGCAACCTGCTTTAAAGTTTAATGCAGACAAGAAATTCAAAATCGTTCAATTCACCGATGTGCATTACATCGACGGCGACCCGCGCTCGGCCGGTTCATTGGAAAACATCGCCGAGACGCTCGATGCCGAGAAACCCGATCTGGTCATTATCACCGGCGACGTGATATACGGTAAGCCGGCGGAAGCCAGTATGCGTGCTGTGTTGAAGCCGATTTCCGAACGAAAGATTCCTTTTGCCGTAACGTATGGTAATCATGATGATGAGTTTGACATGACCCGTGAAGAACTGTTTACCGTGATTCAAAGCGTGCCATACAACTTGACAACTACGACCGAAGGGGTTCATGGTGTGACCAACTTTATTTTGCCGATTCGCTCGGCTACGAGCGAAAAAACAGCCGAACTGCTGTATTGCTTCGACTCTAATGCCTATTCAAAACTCGAAGACGTGAAGGGATACGATTATATCAGAGCCGATCAAATCGCATGGTACCGTAGGCAAAGCGAGTCGTTTACCCGTGCTAACGGAGGCATTCCCATCCCTTCGCTCGCATTCTTCCACATCCCGTTTCCCGAATTTAATCAGGCTTCTTCGGACGAGTATGCGCACTTCTGCGGAACACGTATGGAAGCGGCTTCGTCACCGAAGCTCAATTCCGGCATGTTCGTGGCGATGAAAGAGATGAATGATATCGAAGGGGTGTTTGTCGGTCATGACCATGACAACGATTACGCCGTTCAGTGGCATGGTATTTTGCTGGCTTTTGGGCGCTATAGCGGAGGAAATACGGTCTACAACAATCTGAAACCGAATGGGGCTCGCATCATCGAACTGACGGAGGGGGTCAAAGGCTTCCGCACGTATATCCGTCTGCGTGGTGGAGCCATCATCAACGACCTGAAATATCCCGAATATTTTACGGATCAGAAGAATTAAGGTAAACGATTTAAGACGTCAAATAACAGATTGACAAATTATAAGCCGCCGTGTTACGCTTTTTCATTTCGGAAAAGAAACACGGCGGTTACTGTTTTAGCATTCTGTCTCCATCTTTTCCCCTACTTGGTCCGATACCTCGCGTTTTATACCCCGAAACCCGTTCGTTTGATAAGAAAGGCGGCTTCTTCGTCCAATAGAGGCTTCAAAACTTGCAGAACCCCTTGTCTCGTCCCTATCTTTGCACCCACAGACATAATATTTCATAATAAAGTCTTTTTAGTGGTATATGAATGGTTTATGCGAGGAATCCGAGACGTGAGTCTGGGATTTTTTCTTTTTAGGGCTTTACCATAGCCGAATACATACCCTTTGAATACTTGATTTGGTTTTGTCCGGCCTCGTCCGAATAAATCACATAATATTCGATATCTTGCAGCGTTTCGGCCATCCGACAAGCTGCTTCTACACCCATCGCCATAAATGCCGTGGCATATGCGTCTGCCGTCATACAGTCCGGCGCAATGATGGATGCACTCAGGATGGTTTGCTCCGAAGGATAGCCGGTTCGAGGGTCGATCGTATGAGCATATTTCTTGCCTTCTTTGATGTAAAAATTACGGTAATTGCCCGACGTTGCCATTCCCTTCTTACCGCAAAGCGCTACTACCTGGCCAATGGCGTTTTTAATACCTGTCGTATCGTCTTCCGGCTTATTAATACCAATGCGCCAGCAGTCTCCTTTGTGATTTACCCCTTTGGAGGTAACTTCGCCACCGATATCGACCATATAATTTTCTACTCCCTCACGTTCGAGTAAGGCAGCAATCACATCGCAGGCATACCCTTTGGCAAGGGCAGAGAAATTAAGCTGAATACGCGGGTCTTCTTTGATTACACGTCGGCCTTCGAGACGTACTTTTTGGTATCCGATAAATGTTAAAAGACTATCGATCACGGGCTGCGATACGCTGTCTTTTCGCTCAAAACCGAACCCCCACAGATTAATCAACGGAGCGGCCGTCGCATCAAAAGCTCCATCGGAGCGGGCAGACACTTCCAAGGCTTTGTTAAAAACAGTCACAAACCAATCGTCGACCTCTACTTCTTCGTTTCGGTTTACTTTGGCCAGTATCGAGTTGGGATTAAAGGGATTCAAAGAAAGATTAAAAGCCTGAAATTCCGCGTCGATTTTTTCCGTCAGCAATACGGGCGACTCGTATTTAATCTGATAGAGCGTATGAAAAACCGTTCCGCTCTCTTCGTAATATTGAGGTTGAGAAGAGCGGCACGACATAACCGACAGGATTGTCAAAAAAAAGAAGGCGGAGCGGAGAAAAGCGCATGGGTTGCTTGTTTTCTCTGAAGAAAATTTCATCATCGGATTCATTGTTTTTTCTGTGTTAATTTTCGCGCAAAGATACGTCATAATTTTCATTTTCAAGGTGAACAGAGAAGATTCGTTAAATCACATGTGTAATCTGTCAATACAGATAATGACACTGTTTGAAATTAGAAAAACTTTATCTTTGCTAAAATTATAAGTAGCGAGTCTTTTATGTTTATTATTTTTTTGTTAGCTCGTTTGCAATCATTTCAGCTTGTTTCAATACGGTTTCGGTGGCAAGCATTTGCATGCCGGGTGGATAACCGTATTTTCTTAATAGTCTTTTTACGGCAACTTTCAGTTTGGCTTTTACACTTTCCTTGATTGTCCAATCAATACTTGCATTCTTCTTGATTGATTCTGTTAGAACTACGGCAAGCTCCCTCAGTTTTTCTTTGCCCATTAACTCTCTTGCACTGTCGTTATTTGCAACGGCAGTGTAAAATGCGTATTCAAAGTCTGATAAGCCCATTGCTTGGGCTTCGTTGTCCATATTAACGATCTCTTTGCTCAGGTTTATCAGCTCTTCGATTACTTCGGCTGCCGTAAGGATTTTATTGTGATATTTCTTAATGGCATTCTCCAACATTTCCATTAAGGACTTACTTTTAATAAGGTTCTTTTTTGCTCTTGATTTAATTTCATCGTTGAGTAATTTTTTCAATACTTCGAGGGCAACATTTTTGTGTTCCATCCCTTTCAGCTCTAGGAGAAACTCCTCTGATAGTATGGATATATCGGGCTTCTTTAATCCTGCGGCATCGAAAATGTCAATAACTTTTTCGGTTACCAATGCCTTGTCGATTACCTGACGGATGGTTGTTTCAACTTCCTCATCGGTTTTGCCCGAGCCCGTACCGTCAAATTTTACCAAACGTGCTTTTACTGCCTGAAAGAAAGCAATTTCATCTTTGGCATCCATTGCCTGTTCGTGTGGTATTGCTATGGCAAAGGCTTTCGACAATGCCGTAACCTCATTAATATACCGCTTTTTACCATCTTCCAAACCTAAAATATGTTCTTCGGCTGCCAAAATCATTGAGAGTTTTTTGGACGTTTCGGCTTCGAAATAGTCTTCGTAACTAAAGCCGTGATACATATTTGAAACGACTTCCAGTTTTTCCAGCATCAACTGAACAGCTTGCTCCTGTAAAATGGTTGGGTCGCCTTTCCCGCCCGCATCGGAATAAAACGAAAGTGCCTTTTTCAAATCGGATGCAATGCCCAAATAATCTACAATTAAACCGCCAGGCTTGTCTTTGTAAACACGGTTTACCCTTGCAATGGCTTGCATCAGGTTATGCCCTTTCATGGGTTTGTCTATGTAAAGGGTGTGCATACTTGGCGCATCAAAACCCGTAAGCCACATATCCCGAACAATAACGAGTTTTAGCTCATCCTCAGGATTTTTCATACGTTCGGCCAATGTGCGGCGTTGTTCTTTGGTCGTGTGATGTTTTGAAATTTTTGGACCATCGGACGATGAAGAAGTCATCACCACTTTGATAACGCCTTTGTTCAGTTCATCGGAATGCCATTCAGGTTTTAATTTTATAATGGTATCGTACAAATCGGCTGCAATACGGCGACTCATGGTAACAATCATTCCTTTGCCTTCAAAAACAGTTTGCCGTTGCTCGAAATGTTCAATAATATCTTTTGCAATCTGATTTATTCGGTCTTCGCTACCTACCAGAGCCTCTAATTGTGTCCACTTGGCTTTTGCTTTTTGAGTATCAGTCAAATCTTCTTGGTCGAGTTCATCGTCCAAGTCATCCACTAATTTTTTGCCTTCTTCGCTTAGATTTACTTTTGCCAAACGGCTTTCATAATAAATGCGGACAGTCGCTCCATCTTCAACGGCTTGGGCAATGTCGTAAATATCCACATAATTGCCGAAAACGGCAGGGGTATTTACATCGGTGTTTTCAATGGGTGTGCCTGTAAAACCAAGAAATGTAGCATTAGGTAGAGCATCACGCATATATTTAGTCACTCCTTAAAAAGCCCAATATTCTTCGCCTTGTAAAACTTGGAAATTCCGGATCAGACAAAATTGTTTGTTCATC
>NZ_JAUMYS010000061.1 GCF_030528505.1 Tannerella sp. | reverse complement strand
CTCTTTTTGTCATTTTGTCCTAAATTTTTCTGTCAACTTTTTTCAGGACATGACAGGCACAAACGCCCTTCGGTCTTTTACAACTGATGAATCACCTTCATCATCTGTTCGCCAAGCCCAATGGTATATCCCTGCGAGACGAAAACGACGCGTCCAAACGTATCGGCAATGATAAAGATCGGCAGGCTGTCCGAGTTCGACAGTTTCATCGCATCGGTAATCATGCGCGAAATCTCACCGCTCTCATCCGTTCCGAACGTGACGGTCGAGGGTAATTCGCCGAACTCATTCCGATCGAAGAGTTTGAAGTTCTGTTCATTCTTAAACAACAAGATCATGCTGCGGTTCCATTGTTCAAAATCGGCCTTGAGCTTCGCGATATCGCGCATGGCGTGGTTCGTCGGCTCCTGACGCGCGCCAAGAATACCGATGACGAAGTAACCGCGTCCCGTGGTGTTGAGAATCGTCGTTTCCTCTCCTTTCTCGGTACGATACTTCGCTTCGGCGTTGATGTTTCCGATTACCTGAATATCGGCATCGTCGTGACGCATCACAAGGTCGACCGTTGTTTTCTTATCCGCTTCGACAGGGAAGAAGCTCAGACGCGCCAACACCTTTCCACTGGCCATACGCGTGCCGCTGACAAGCAGGTAATTTCCTTCGTCCAACCGCAACGAGCGAGGCGATTGCAGCAAGTCTTTCCACGTATCGCCCGCTCCCATGTCGGCCTCCGTTTCAAAGTTCAGCGTCTGCAACCGGGCATCGTCTTTCAGCCGGGCAATCGTGAAATGACTATAATACTTCGGATTGTCGAGCGCCTTAATCGGCCGGTAAGCGGCAGAGAGGTCTCCCTGCGGAGCATTTGCCTGCCCCATGGCCGCCTCGAAATCGACGTCGAACCACGCACAATCATAGTATTGCACCTTTCCGGTGACCGGTTCAATACGCGCAGGGATACCCAAGCTGCGTGCCACAGCCACGAAAAAGATATTACGCGAGTGCATGTCGGCCACACGTGCCTTCCAGACACCCATCGGCATCATCGGGATGCGCTGCGGATTCAGATCGTTGCGCACGGTGATATGCTCCTTTACCCATTCGACTAAGGCCTGCGGGTTTGCCTGTGCCGCTTTCACCAACGACGCTTCGAGCTGTTTGGCGAAGAACTGTTTATAAGGAGTCAGAAACTCGTTGGCCACACGTGGATTGAGTACATACGAAGAATACAAACGGAGGCCGGCAGACGGACTCTTTGTCGGTTTTTCTTCCGATTCGTACAAGTTTTCAGGAATCGACGGCGTATGATTCAGATGATCGAGCAGCACGTCCGACGGCGTATCGCGCACGTCTTTGTCCGACACTTCGTTCAGCAGCCTGAGCGCCTCATCGACCTTGCCCGAAGCACGCATAAACTTTTCGATCTCGGCATGATTACCACGACTCTTCCGCATGATTTTCTTCACCTCGTCGGCGCTCGCAGCCGACAGCTCCTTACTCAATGCCTCTGCCTGCTCATCGGTAAAAAACGTCGCAACGTAGCGGTTGCGAATCTCGTCTTCCTCGTGCATCCGGCGGGCGTTTTCTTCTTTTTGCCGGTCGGTCACCTCTTTTTCGGCAGCAATCGTGCCTTCTACCGGCGGTACGATATCGAGTTCGATACTGGCCGTGTCGCCCGGCGTTTTATCGAGAGCAACCGTCACTTCATCGTCTTTCCCGAACGATACCTTTCGGAATCCGAAGTGTCCGTCTTTCGTTGCCCATACAAGCATATCGCCTTTCCCGGCAGAGAGCGAGCATCGACCTTTGCCGTCCGTCTTCTTACGTGCCACGGAATAAAACTCGGCATAGTTATACAATTTAAACTCGACCAGGGCATCTTCTACCGGCTTGCCCTCGCTGTCCGTCACGGTCACAACGGTCTTGCCGGTAGGTGCGTAATGATCAATAACGTTGATCTCCGTGTAACAAGCCGTCTGCTCCATCACTTCTTCCGGCCCGTTATATGCCCCGAAAGCTTTGGTGTGCATCAGCATGCCGCGATATGCAGGAGCGTTGAACCATCCGAGGTTAAGCACCGGCTCAGGCTCGCAAGCGCCGAGAAAGTACCATTTGCCGTCAACCCACGCCTCAACCCACGCATGATTATCGTCCGTATGCGCCCAACGCGGCGTATATACCTGACGCGCAGGAATACCGACCGAACGCAAAGCAGCTACCGTAAACGTCGACTCTTCACCGCAACGGCCATACGCCGTACGTACCGACGCAAGCGGCGAACTGGTACGCGCATCCGAAGGTGTGTAAACGACTTTCTCGTGGCACCAGTGGTTGACTTCCAACACGGCATCGCGCAGCGACAAGCCTTTCACACGCTCTTTCAACTCCTCGTAAAACACCATCCGGCTCTCGTCCAGATTTTCGTTGTTGACGCGCACCGGAAGTACGAAATGACGGAAAATCATTTCGGGAATATTTTTGCCCCAAGGCATCTCCTTCCGCACAGCAAACGACGAACGCACGTTCTGTAGATAAAATTCACCATCGTAATCGGCAATATCGCCCACCGGCATATAGGCATACAAGAACTGCATCGCCTCGCGTTCAGGCACGGTCATCTCCGTATCAAAAACGGCAAACAGGGACGAGTCGGCAAACAACTCGACTTTCGCATCGAAATCGTTCGATACTTGCTCCCGGTAAGTACGATCAGTAATAAAATGTTCGGGCTTCTTACATCCGAAAGCCACACACATCATGAGAATTGCTCCAGCAATCAAACGGTTTGTTTTCATAGTTATCTTATTTTATGCTCCGGGCACGCCGGAAACGTTGTTGAACCGGGCAAAGATACAAATATTTTCAGCATAACGGTCATCATGTTCACGACAGTTTCCTGTACGTCGGCACAAAAGGAACGATAGGGGCTATCCGAGCACCGACTTACGGCCTAACATGTTTTTCATCCGTTGTTGCCATTTAAAGATGTTCCGACGGATAAAATAATTGTAAAGATTATCCCAACTTTGCATCGAACGACACGGACGTATTTCCACACGTTGCTTCCGTGCATCGGGATTCATCCTGTCGCACAGAGATGCGATGTGGTTAAACATATTATACTCCCCGAGCACCTTCTGCTTACAGTCGCGCAAAGAAGCACAACGCTCTTCGTACACGCGTGCAGAGATGGCACGATCAATGATCTCGATGGCTTCGTGCGGCCGGCGGATGTCGATACGGATAAAAGCATCTTTTGAGAAATAACGCTCCAAGTTGGTGCAACCGTAATAAAAGGGGAAAGCCTCCGCTAAAAAACAATCCGAAATCTTTTCCGTCCAATAATAATCCTGCGACGAATTTTCAAGGACAATGTGATATTGATAAGGAGAAAGCACGCCCCATTTATCGTCGAAATCCTTATAACCACGTCCGAACACATCGAGCCTGTCGCCATAATATGCTTTCAATTTCTCTACAAAAGCGATCCGCTCCAGATGCCCTTTCGTAAAAGCCTTATTGCTCGTGATGACAGACAACAGCTTTGTCTTCGGAGGCGCAGGCGAGTCTTTCAAGTCGTCGTAAGTGAGCGTAGCCGTACATTTCCCATCGGCCGATTCCTTGTAACCGACGAACCACGGCAACACGGGTTGCGAAAGAATCAAACGTTCATGCTTCATGTCAGATTGGCACGAGCAGACGGCTCCGAACTGACGAATATACGGCTTCGGATATGTAAGTACGGATTTGGGTTCGGTAGTCAACAATAATGTATTCTCCGGCGCCACATGGCACGATTGCGGATGACGCAGCCCCTTTCCTTGGACCACCCAGAAATCCGCCTCCTCCGTATCGTCGGAAATGATAAAGCGGTATTTTCCGTCATTCGAGATACCACGACCACCTGCCGTTTGACGAAACATGATCTCTCCAAGCTCTCTCCTATAGGGTGTAAATTTGATGGTGTACATATCGCTTACCTTATTTAAATCTCTTCAGAAAAGCTTTCCGCCTGTCCCAACAGGCATCATGATGTCGTTTAATCTTTATTCCACGGGCAACATACGTTTCGATATCCCACCCCCTGTATTCGACGTATTTCCTCAACACAAAATCGTACAGCTCCCCTTGCGCCGAAAATCGGGTAAGGTTATCGAGGCATTCACGTGCGGTAAATGTCTCGTGCGGCGATTTGATACGCATCCGGTTCGTATCGATCAACGAAAAAGCATAATGACCGTCTTCACGCTTGCGAAACAGTACATTCGTCGGATTCAGGTCGCCGTGAAAAATGTTTTTTTGATGCAAGGCCGCCACCAGCGCCGAAAAATCATCGGCCATAACACGATCGAAAGGCTGCTGCGCGACGAGACGCTCGTAGATAGCCGGTGCACGATCTTCTTCCGAAACGAAATAGCAATACGTCAGCAGTCCACCGCGGCGTTGCTCCAGATAAGCAATTTCATGAGGCGTTTCGAATCCGCGCTCACGTAAAACAGCAGCATGCAGGAAAGCGCGTCTGGCTTTCGTTTGCTTGAAAAAACCATAGATAATCCGCTGAATCAGCATCGGTTTTTTGAAACGCTTCACGACGACAGGCCGCCCCGACGGCAAAACGAAACGTTTCACCTGATTTCGCTTATCGTAAAGCATCTCTCCTTCACCATCGAAAATCATCGGCAATCGCTTCAGGAAGACTTCGACCTCATCGCCGGAATAAGCAGGATGAATAGCGATTCTCATGCTCCTGCCAGATAGCCGTTTATTTTTTGCACGATCTGCTCGGCGGAAATTTGCGAAAGACAAGCCCAGTCGCCACGATGACACGGTTTATTCCCGTATGTCGAGCATGGACGGCAAGGCAGGTCGGCCTGTATGGCCAAGTCATAAGGCTGTTTATAGCCATAAAACCCGGTATACGGATGAGTAGCCCCCCAAATGGAGATCACCTTCGTCCCGACAAGCGAGGCAAAGTGCATGTTGGCCGAATCCATGCACAAAAAAGCATCCAGACGGCTTATCAGCGCCAACTCTTGATCAAGCCGGTACTTCCCAACCATATTCCGGGTGTTCGGATATTGAAACTCCCACTGATCAAGAATCGCCTCTTCGTAGCCTTTCCCACCGAACAGAAAAATCGTTATGTCGTTCTGCCCCGACAACGTTTTGACCACCTCTTCCATCTCATCCGTCGGATAAATCTTCCCCCGATGTTTGGCAAACGGCGCGACGCCGATCCATTTACCTTTTTTCTCACCGGCCATGGACGCAATCAAAGCATCATCGACAGGATGTTGTTCGTACAAAGAAACAAATGTATCGGTAAAATGAAATCCGGCAGCCCGAAACACATCGGCATAACGTTCTGATACAGGGCGCAGGGGATGGATAGTCTTGGGCGGCCTGCCGGTCAGAACGTTCCGCTCTTTCCGCATCTTATCGACTCGATACACCGGCTTACGCTGCAACCGAAAGGTGAAATCAATCACCCGGCTGCGAATCACGTTGTGCAGATCGAGCACCTTATCAAACTTATACCCGGTCAGAGCAAAGGCAAAACGCAACACACCCCACAGGGTCTTTTCCGTACTATGCGTGTTTAGACCGATGATTCGTACATTCTCCGGGCGGTGGATGAAAATCGGTATCAGGAACGATTGGGTCAGTACGGTGAACGAATCCTGAGGATTGGCCCGCGCCACCGAATAAATGACAGGGATGGTCATCGCCACGTCACCGATCGCCGAGATTCTTATAATCAATACATTTGCCATTCTCTTGTGTCGAAAATCATACGCTCAGCACAAAGATACGATACTAAATCGACTCGTGCAAGTTTTCACCGCGCAGCACACGCTCGATCACGACGGGGTAATGCGCATATTCGAGGGCATGCACTTTGGCTGCGACCTCTTCGGGCGTGTCTGTTGGTGAAACGGCACAACGCGCCTGGAAAACAGCCTCTCCCTCATCATACCGGTCGTTGATATAATGGATGGTAATCCCCGACTCCGTATCGCCGGCGGCCACGACAGCCTGATGTACCCGCATACCGTACATGCCTTTTCCTCCGTGTTTCGGGAGCAAAGCCGGATGAATATTGAGGATTTTGTCCGGATAAGCATGTAAAATGACATCCGGAATCTTCTTCAAAAAACCGGCCAACACAATAAAATCGGCACCATCTTCGGCCAATTTCTTCAAAACAGGGGTACCATCCGCAAAATCTTCTTTCGGAAAGGTCACGGAAGGAATTCCCAACCGTTTTGCACGAAGATGTACCCCGGCCAAGGCATTTTCGGAATACACGGAAACCACCTCAACTATTTTATTATCATGAAAATATCGTATGATATTTTCTGCATTTGTTCCATCGCCTGAAGCGAAAATAACGATCCTTTTCATAGCCTTTTCAAAAACGAGAAATGCACAAAAAACATAAAAATGTGCAACATTCGGCTTTTTTTGCCTTAAAAATTTGTTCTGTAAGATAAAAAATTCTTTCCTTTGCACTGCAAAAATAGAAAGTATTGCAAAAACAGTATTCATTTAAATTAAAAAATTATGTCTGATGTAGCATCTCGCGTAAAAGCGATTATTGTTGACAAATTGAGTGTTGAAGAATCGGAAGTAACAAACGAAGCAAGCTTCACGAATGATTTGGGAGCAGATTCTCTTGACACGGTGGAGTTGATCATGGAATTTGAAAAAGAGTTTGGCCTCTCTATTCCGGATGACCAGGCTGAAAAAATCTCTACGGTAGGAGACGCTATTGCTTATATCGAAGCAAACGCGAAGTAATCTGCTTTTTATTCACTATGGAATTAAAAAGAGTAGTAGTAACAGGTCTCGGTGCTCTTACTCCTGTCGGCAACAACACCGCGGAAACGTGGGAGTCCTTGCAGAACGGAGTAAGCGGCGCAGGGCCTATTACTCAATTCGATGCATCCAAGTTCAAAACACAATTTGCCTGCGAGGTAAAAGGATTCGATCCGTTGCAGTACTTCGACCGGAAAGAGGTACGTAAGTACGACCGATACGCACAACTCTCACTCGTAGCAGCGACCGAAGCCGTGACAGATTCGGCATTGGACTTGGAAAAGGAAGATTTGAACCGGATTGGAGTGATTTTCGCCGCCGGTATCGGAGGAATCCGTTCGTTCGAAGACGAAGTACGGGACTACGATCCGGAGCGCGGACCACGCTTTAACCCGTTTTTTATACCTAAAATTATCGCAGATATTGCCGCCGGTCATATCTCGATGAAATATGGTTTTAGGGGCCCCAACTTTGCGACGGTATCGGCATGTGCCTCTTCGACGAACGCTATTGCCGACGCATTCAACTATATCCGTTTGGGTAAAGCCAATGTGATTGTGGCCGGAGGTGCCGAAGCAGCCATCGCCATCGTAGGCGTGGGAGGTTTCAACGCCATGAATGCGCTCTCGACACGTAATGATTCGCCGCAGACGGCTTCCCGTCCGTTCAGTCAAAGCCGTGACGGCTTCGTCATCGGAGAAGGAGCAGCCTGTCTCATCCTCGAAGAGATGGAACATGCTCTGGCACGCGGTGCGAAGATTTACGCCGAAGTAGCAGGGGCAGGTCTCTCGGCAGACGCTCACCATCTCACGGCAAGCCATCCCGAAGGATTAGGTGCAAAGCTGGTGATGCTGAATGCTCTGGAAGACGCAGAAATGAAACCGGAAGAAATCGACTATATCAACGTACATGGCACGTCTACTCCCGTAGGCGACATCTCCGAAGTAAAAGCCATCAAAGATGTTTTCGGAGAACATGCCTATAAGTTGAACATCAGCTCAACGAAATCGATGACCGGTCACCTACTCGGTGCCGCCGGCGCGCTGGAAGCCACAGCCGCTGTGTTGGCCGTGCGCGACGATATCGTTCCTCCGACGATCAACCATGCCGATGGCGACGATGATCCGGAGATCGATTACAAACTGAACTTTACGTTTAACAAAGCACAAAAACGCGTGGTACGGGCTGCATTATCCAACACGTTCGGATTTGGCGGACACAATGCCAGTGTAATTGTGAAGAAATTTGAGAAATAAGAGTGCGTTTGTTTTTTCAACAACTAAAAAGGCTCTTTGTTCTTCGGAATAAAGAGCCTTATTTGTCCTTTTATCACCTGTTAGGCTTCCACCCGAACAATGTAAAACTCTATGAACAGGCGCTTACACACCGCTCGTCGCACCTTCCTGACGGTAAACGGCTGTGCAATAACGAACGACTTGAATTTCTCGGCGATGCCATCCTCGGAGCGGCCGTAGCCGATATCCTATACAAACATTTTCCGAACAAAAAAGAAGGTTTTCTGACCAGCGTACGCTCTAAAATCGTACAACGCGAGACCTTGAACCGTATCGCCCTCGAAATGGGGCTCGACAAAATGACTATCGCTTCGATCCGTCAACATGCCCATAACAATTATGTGTATGGCAATGCACTCGAAGCATTGATCGGCGCGATCTATCTGGATCACGGCTATCGGAAATGCTTCAAATTCGTCAAAGAACGGATGATCGGTCATTATCTGTCACTGGAAAAAATAGCCCGCAAAGAGATGAATTTTAAATCGAATCTGTTGGAGTGGGGGCAAAAAGAAAAGCTGAAGATCGATTTCGAACTGACAAATATATACTCAGACAAAAATAAAAATCAAATATTTCGTACCGCCGTATCGGTCGGAGGTAACCCCTTAGGCATAGGCACGGGCTACACCAAGAAGGAGTCGCAACAAGCAGCAGCCAAGAAAGCGATCCGGAGAATTCGCTCGGATAAAAACGTGCAAAACCTAATCGCGGAACTGAAGCAATCACCACCTTCCTCCATGCAAGAAGTAGAAACGCAAGATAAGTTAGACAAATAAATTGCGGAATGCCCCCACATCCATAGATTAATTCGGGCGGAAACTGAGCAATCCCCCTTAAAAGTCCCTGTTTCCTTCGACTTGCAAAACATGGTAATTCCAGATCAGGCAAAATGGTGTGTTGAAAAGGAAAAACATCCTCTCCAAAAAGAGGCAAAAAAATGCTTTCCATTTGTTCATCATCCTTTTGAAGCGGATGTGCTTTAGCATTAAAAGACCCACCATCAGTCGGATGGGTTTGGCTAGACGACCGTGTTCCGAACAATAAAGAAGCAAGAAAGTTTTCTCGAACATCGCCCGATCCACTTTTTCTGCCAAAATAAACAGCGAATGTTTATGGTTCAAGGTGCTTCCCAATGAGAAGAAAAGCGAAGCCTGAGACTGATTTTGAGTTTTTGACAACATCTTGTTTTGCAAGATTTTCTTTACAAATTGACGAAATACGGCAGATACAGGCAAGAAAAATAACAACCATTTTATTGATCAATAAAGAATTGTTGGTTTTTAAGGGGCGACTCTGTATATTTGCAACCTAAACGAGTAATCATATCCAAAATGGAAGAAACAAAGGATATAAATCGGATAAAAGTTATTCTTGTGAAGAAAAAACGGACGAGCAAATGGCTGGCTGTACAGTTGGAGAAAGATTCGGCTACAATGTCGAAATGGTGTACCAACACTTCTCAACCGGGACTGGAAACACTGTTGCAAATTGTCCAGATGCTTGAAATTGATGTCAAGGAACTACTGAACTCCTCTTTGGATGAGACCATTCAAACAGTACGTCTTGTAAAATAACACACTAACCTTTAATCACTCAGATAGATAATGAACAAGAAAGAATTATACAACAAGATATTGCAGCTCAATGGTCTGACTAACGAAGAGAAGTCGGAACTGTTGGGGCTGCTGCGCAAACAAAAGAAATACGGATTGGTGTGGGAAGACAAGCCGGAAAATGTGGAAGAACGCCTGCGCGAGGAGTTGCCCGTATTGGTGGAAGACACTTCAAAAGCCATCATCAGCACCGAAGCCGATGCGCCCAACCATATCCTTATCGAGGGCGACAACCTCGAAGCCCTTACCGCTCTTTCCTATACACACGAAGGGAAGATTGATGTGATTTATATCGATCCGCCGTATAATAGAGGGAAAAACGACTTTAGATATAATGATGATTATATAGATGAAGATAATCCATTTAAGCACTCTCTTTGGTTATCCTTTATGTCGAAACGATTAAAAATAGCCAAACAGTTATTATCCCCACATGGCATTATTATTGCTCATATTGATGAGCATGAATTTGATACCTTTAATCTTGTTTTAGCTGAAATATTTGGCAGCAAGAATAATCTTGGTCAAATTATTTGGAACAAAATGAACCCCAAGGGAGATGCACACGCAGTATCATATATGCATGAATACATATTAATATACTGTAAGTCAAAAGATTCTTTTTTGGAATTAGAAGACACTTTCATTCGTCCAAAGTGCAATGCGCAGAAAATGCTAACTAAAGCAAATAGGCTTTTTTCGCAACTAGGAAAAGATTCTGTTCCATCTGAGATTTTAGATATTTTGAAAGTATATGGCTTTAAAAAGGAAGAAGCAAAGCCATTTATTGTTCATTATGATTTAAAGCTCATTAACTCTGAATTTCAGAAATGGATCAACCGTTCAGATTTTTCAAAAGGGGAAAAAGCGTATAAATATATTCATCCTAATGGTCGTGTATTTCGTACTGTTTCAATGGCATGGCCTAACAAAGAATGTGCACCAAAAGAATATTGGACACCTTTAATCCATCCTATATTAGGAACAGAGTGCCCGATACCATCTAAAGGATGGCGATTCCCTCCCCTTTCATTTGAAAGACTACTAGGCAAACAAGAACCATTGATTATAAATAATGATATGGTGATTAAGGGTGAAGTGGTTTTTACTCGCAAAAGGAATGAGCAACTTAATATTCCAGAACGGATATATTGGCTTGATGAAAACATGGATGAGAATGTTCCTTCCATATATGAAGATGGTTCAAGTGATGAGAATTTACTTTCCGACTTAAACATTTCATTTGATTATCCTAAGACCGTTTCTATTGGAAAATATTTAATCTCAACCATATATCCTTCAGCTTCCACGATATTAGACTTTTTCGCTGGAAGTGGAACTGCCTTACATGCAGTGCTAGAACAAAATGCTATTGATGGCAAACATCGCTCTTTTATTGGAGTTACAAATAATCAAAACAATATTTGCGAGGAAGTAACATATTCACGACTATTTAAAGTAATCAACGGCTATACTACACCGAAAGGCGAAGAAGTGCCGGGATTGAAAGGCAACACCTTGCGCTACTACCGCACGAGTTTTGTGGGCAGGAGCCGCACAATGAAGAATATGCGCCAACTGATGAGCCTCTCCACCGATATGCTCTGCATCAAGGAAGATCTCTATACCGAACAGCCTAAGTTTGGAGAGCAGCCAACCTACAAAAATGTGTTCCGCTACTTCGACAACGGCCGCAAGCGTATGATGATAATCTACCGCGAAGAAGCCGTACAGCAACTGGTCGAACTGATTCAAAAGACAGACTACGAGGGCAAGATGCGTATATATGTCTTCTCGCCCAGCGAAGACCCTTGGGAAGGAGAATTTGAAGAAGTACAAGATAAGGTACAACTTTGCGCCCTGCCACAAGCCATATACAACGCCTACCGCCGCCTACTGCCCAAGAAAAAGGACGAGTTCGTAAGTTCTGACGAAACGAAAGCCACCGGGCAAGCAAATGTGACAGACGGAGTGCTTAACTTTGACAATGAGGAGGAGCTGCAATGAGCGAACAAGGCAAGAACAAAAAGAAAAAAGAACAGGTAACGGTACGCAGCAGTGCAGCCGAATACCTGAACTATGTGGCATCCGTAGGTAATGACGAGCAGCAGATAGAGATACGTTATGAAGACGAAAACATCTGGCTCACACAGAAGCTGATGGCGATGCTATACGGCGTAGAAGTACACACCATCAACTATCACATCAAGAAAACATTCTCTGACAGCGAATTGCAAGAAACGGCAGTTATTCGAAAATTTCGAATAACTGCCCCTGATGGCAAACAATACACCACGAACCACTATTCATTGGAAACGATTATTGCCGTCGGTTTCAAAGTAAATTCCGAGAAAGCCGTACAGTTCAGAAAATGGGTAAATGGCATAGCCAAGGAATACACCATCAAAGGCTGGGTAATGGATTCGGAAAGACTAAAACGCGGAACATTTCTGACAGACAAGTATTTCGATGAACAACTGGAACGCATCCGTGAGATACGCATCAGCGAACGCTTGTTCTATCAAAAGATAACCGACTTGTACGCCACCGCCATAGACTATGATAAGACTGCATTAGCCACCCGGCGTTTTTATGCTACCGTTCAGAACAAGATGCACTTTGCCGTTCATGGTCATACAGCAGCCGAACTCATCGTAGAACGGGCGGATGCAGCCAAAGTGCACATGGGACTGACCACTTGGGCAGATGCCCCCGATGGCAAAATCAAGAAAAGCGATGTGGTGATAGCAAAAAACTATCTTTCAGATACCGAAATGGGACAATTGGAACGTATGGTTACAGCTTATCTTGATTTTGCTGAAACAATGACCCTGCGCCGCATTCCGTTGACAATGGCCGACTGGGAGCAACGCCTCAACAGTTTTATCAATCTCTTTGAATACGGTCTGCTGAAAGATGCAGGACGTGTAAGTGCCGAAATAGCAAGATTGCATGCTGAAACGGAATTCGAGAAATACAGAGTCATACAAGATCAGTTGTTTTTATCGGACTACGATCGTTTCCTATTGGAAATGAAAGAGATTGAAAACAAAAGTCATGAAAACAAAAAAGACGAGAAGCAATGAAGAATTTAGAATATCAACAGAGAGCAGTAGCCGAATTGATTGACAAGACTATCCGTCTGTTGAATGCCGGCGGACAGCGCAATAAATTGGTGTTTGAAGCAACGACCGGTGCAGGAAAAACCGTAATGGCTTGTCAGATGCTTGCCGGTCTGATGGATGAACTGCACGACCGTGGCGACAGTCGTTATCAAGAAGTGGCATTTATCTGGTTTGCCCCACGCAAGCTACACATACAGAGTTACGAAAAACTGAAAGAGGCTTTTGAGGAGACACGCACACTGCGCCCGGTGATGTTTGACGAGCTTGACCAAAACGAGGGCATCCGCCCCGGTGAAATACTTTTCGTGAACTGGGAAAGCGTAAACAAAGAGAGTAACGTAATGGTGCGCGAAGGCGACTGCTCACTCTCGCTTTACGAAATAACCGACAAAACGAAAGATGAGTTCGGGTTGCCCATTGTAGTCATCATCGACGAGGAACACATGTTCTGGTCGAAGACTGCCGACAAGTCAGCTGCCGTGCTTGACCGAATCAATCCGGCAGTGGAGATTCGCATCTCTGCCACCCCCAAAACCGCCAATCCAAAAGAAAAGGTAACGGTGTACCGTCAGGATGTGATAGCCGCCGAAATGATTAAGAAAGAGGTGGTACTCAACCCGGAAATAGAACTGAATTTCAGCGACGAACTGGAACTCAACGCCAACCTTATCAAAGCGGCAATGGATAAACGCAACCAAATAGCCGAAGCGTATAAGGCAGTAGGTACAGGAATAAATCCTCTCCTACTCATTCAGTTGCCTAACGACACAAAAGAAAGTATGACAGCGGAAGATACCGCCATAGCCGATCAGGTAAAGAAGTATCTTGAAGTGATATGTGGCATTACCACCGACAACCACCGTCTATCGATATGGCTGGCAAATGAAAAAGAGAATCTGACCGATTTGGAGAAATCCGACAATCTGACTGAGGTATTGCTTTTCAAAGAAGCTATAGCCTTGGGTTGGGACTGTCCTCGTGCCGCCGTGTTGCTTATATTCCGCAAACTGCAAAGCGACCAGTTTACCATTCAGACCGTGGGCCGTATCATGCGTATGCCAGAACAGAAGCATTATCCCAGAGAGATGCTCAATGTGGGCTATGTGTTTACCGATATAGCCAAAGACAAGATACAAATCGTTACAGCCGATGCCGACTATATCCTGAACAACACCGTTACAGCATACCGACGCGAAAATTTAAAAAACGTATGGTTACCGGCCTGCTATGCGGAACGTCCCAATGCAGAGCGTAACTATTTGGGACCTGATTTTCGCAAAGTGCTTTATGACGAAGCCCGCCATTTCTGGGACTTTGCAGAAGGCAATTTGCTGTTCTCATTAGAGGAATTGGCCAAGTTGGATAATGCTAATGATGAAAGTGCTCCGCTACTCGAGACCGACGACCTGCAAATCAATGAAAACAGGAAAAAGGTAGCCAACTCTTTGCGCCTTGATGTCAAGAATATCAATATCGAGATACCGCAAGACGTGCATTTCCAGAACGAAGAACAGATATTGGAAGTCGATACCGTAAAATACGCAAGAAAAGCTACCGAGATAGACCGTGTGTTTATGGCATATATCGCCACAAAAGGGCATCAATTCGAGAGTAAAGGTCGTGCAGACAAGATTGCAAGTTATTTGCTTGAAATATTGGCCGACTTCTTCGGTATCTTCGACACAGACGCAAAGAAGGTGGTGCTATATCACTTGAACAAGCCTAAGTTCGATCGCATTATAGATACTGCATTGGAAAAATATGCTCGACAGCGCGACATATCCAAAAAAGCATCGGCAGCCAAGAGGGTATTCAAAAAATACGATTGGGAATTACCGGAAAAGCGTACTTACGACAATGACACCAACCATATAGAAGAAAGTCGAAGTCACGCACTCCTGCCATTTGTACAGCTCAACCATGCATCGAGTCCGGAAAAGAACTTCATAGCCTATCTGGAGCAAAACGAGCAGTATATCGACTGGTGGTACAAGAATGGCGACAATGGCAAACAGCATTATGCCATAGAATACAGTGCGGGCAATGAAAATGGTAAGTCGTTGTTTTATGTAGACTTTATCATCCGCATGAAAAACGGTCATATCTATCTGTTCGACACCAAAAGTGCAGGCAGCGATGCATTTGCACACAACAAGCACAACGCATTGTTGCAATACATCAAAGAAAATACATCGGACGAAACCCCGCTATCGGGAGGTGTTATCCTACAACAAGGCGAGAACTGGTTGTATTCCCCACTCCCTATCGAGAATACCACCGATACATTGAACTGGAACTGTTTTTACCCACAAAACGCATAAGTATTATGGCAAAAGGAATAGACCCCAAATTTGTGCATTATGGCATCCGCAAGGACGACCTTGCAATGATAGAAGCTATTTGCGCTACCGAAGACATTGATTTTGATTGGCTGAGTGAGGACATCTTGAAAGCCTACCATGCCAAAAAGGTAGATGTAATAGAAATGAGTGATAGCGATACAGAAGATATTATCCGCAACGCCATACAGAAAATACGTCAATAAATGAATTTATGCCATGCTCATACAAAGAATAAAGATAAGCAACTTTAAGACCTACCTGTCGCTCGATCTTGACTTGACGGTAGATGACGACCGCCCGATTATACTCATCGGTGGTTCAAACGGTGGCGGTAAAACCACACTGTTTGAAGCCATAAGCGGTGCATTGTATGGATTGAAAATAGAAAACAAGGAACACTTTATGGAATTGCTCAATCAAGGAGCTGTCAATAAGGTGAAGCCGGAAATCAGCCTGCAAATCACCTTTGTTGGCAAAGTGCTTGGTCAGCAACAGAAGTATATCCTGAAACGAATATACCAGCTTAATCCACAAGGTCGTCCACTTGAAAGTGTATCGCTGAACATGAACGGCAATATGTATGTGTATGGCACAATGACCGCACCCAAAGAAAGGATGCATGCCGAACAAGAAATCAGCAAGATAATCAAGGCCAACCTGCCGCAGGAGTTGAGCCAGTATTTTCTGTTTGATGCCATGCAGTCGAGCGAGTTGTTGAAAAAGAATGTCTTTCAGCAAACCATACGCGACAACTTTGAGAATGTGCTTGGCTTCAAAAAATATCTGCAACTGAAACGTGCAGCAGAAAAATTGCAACAGGAGTGGGCGAAACAACGATTGGAAGCTGAAAAAGAAGCAAAAGAATACAACTCATTATGCAATCAGAAAGAGCAGTTAGTAATTGATTTGAACACTTGCCTTGCAGAGCAAGACAGGTTGTATAAATATATGTCGTCGGTAGAAGATGAATACCAACGAGCCAAAGATGGTGCGCAACAAGCAGTCAATCTAAGCAAACGCATACAAGATGTTGACGGCAAGATACGAACCATAACAGAAGAAGCAGCTAACTATGCCGAGAACTTGAAGGCGTTTGTTGACAACATAGAAATCAATGTATTCCTTCCGAAATTGGCATCCAACCTTTCGCAGGAAATCAATAACATATTGCGAGTAAAAGAACAGCTCCAAAAGCAAAGTACCGGTGCATATCCGATTGAGACGCTGCGTGATGTAACCTCAAAAATCATTGACTATTTGAAAGAGCTGTCGCTATGCAGCCAGGCGGTGGATGAAGAAAATGTGGTTTCGCATATTGTAGCCATGCAGAATACAACCAATGCCAAAGACCCATATGACTACTTGAATACTGCCGAGGTGGATGCACTCCAAGAACTGCCGAAAAAGGGCAATGGAAACCTATTTGTTTCCATCGACCGCAAAAGGCAAGACATGGAAATACAGCTTGCCAATCTGGATAATCTCAGAACAGAGAGACGCACACTCGAACAGACACAGGCCGGAGATAACAATATGCTAATAACCAATTATGAAGAGTCCAAACGTACTCTGGAAAAGTTGAAAACGAAAGAGGACAATCTCAAAAACGAAATTCAGCATTTGGAGAAACGGATTCATCAGTACGATGTGCAAATACAGCAAGAACCGGATGTAAAATTTGACACGCTTGTAAAACTGCGTCCATTCTTTGATAAGGTTGCCGACAATCTGCTGAAAAAGAAAAAAGCGCAGATAGAAACAGAAATGCAGTCACAACTCAACCGTCTGCTTGTGTCATACAAAGGACACGTTGGGCGTGTGGAATTGTCAGACAGCATGGAGAATTTCAATATCAAACTCTATCATAGTGCCGGCAATGAAATATCGTTGAACCAGCTGAACGCTGCTTCCAAACAGATATTCATACAGGTGTTGTTAAAAGTACTGCGCAACCTTGGCGACTACAATCCGCCGGTTATGATCGATACCGTGATGGGTGTACTCGACAATGAAAGCCGTGATGCTTTGATGGAAGAATATTTCCCACAGTTGGCTGAACAGACCATTCTGCTCTGTACCACATCTGAAATACGCACGGATAGCGACTATATCAAGCTGGCACCATTCATATCGAAGACATATACTCTGCATCGTAATGTTGAGGAACAAAATACAACTATAGATGAAGGCTATTTTGGAATATCGCTTAATCAATAGATAGTTATGAGCATAATAAATTTTTCAAATACCCGTCAGATGGAGGGGATTCTTGACGAAATAAGTCAAGTAAAGGAACTTATAGAGAATAAGATAAATTTGTCGCGCACTGCTAACAGAGAGAAACGTGCAAGTCTGACCACAAACAAAGTAATGCGTATTTGCTTTATCGTCGGTTTGAGTCTGACTACCGAACGCAAGGAAGAAGACTACAAGGATATACAGCTCTCTGCTACATCGGCACGTATCATTCCGAGTTTTTTCACGATGCACGATTTATCTACCTTATATTCCGCATTGCTGAAATTGCGCTATGCCAATCTGAATATAGATTGGTCGCAAAATGCCGTGCTATCACGTATCATTGCATCTGAAATGCTGCGTGGAAGAGATTACTTGTTGGCTGAAAACAATCTGGATTCCATATTGTATGCTGTAAATAATAAGGTGGCGATGGCTAAAGATATTCCGGCACTCAATCTGATTATCGGAAACTATGGAGATGTGGAAATGGAAGCTACTCTTGACATTAACAGCCGCAGTATTACCAACTCGCAAATCATCATCGCTGGTGCTACTGGTTCAGGAAAAACGAATCTGCTTGCAGTGTTGATGCAACAGTTCAGAACATTGTCGTCTGAATCGCAATATCCGGTAAACTTCCTGCTTTTCGACTACAAAGGAGAGTTCAGCGACATTCAGAATAATCATTGGCTCACACATTTCGATGTGGATCGCAGTTGTATCTTAGACCCGATAGAACATCCCCTACCATTCACACCATTCAAAGATTTCACTGACCGACCTATCAACGAGATAAACCTCTATTCATCGGAAATGGCTTCGGCTCTTTGCTCAATAGACCGTATGTCTGCCAGTGCAAATATGAATAACCGATTGAGCGAAGCCATTGTAGAAGCATACAAGAAAAAAGAAGGCGCACCCATTACATTCAACATGATGCTGGAGGAGTATCAAGCTAAAATGACGGATGCCGGAAAAGATGATAGTATCTCGTCTGTATTGAAACAGTTGGTGCGTGCTAACATCTTCGAGAAAGAAGACAAAGCCGACCTTATCGGTGACTGCTACATCATAAAAATGGACGGCTACCCAAAAGACGGCCCAATAGCAAAGGCTATTGTCTATTTCATCATCTCAAAGCTTAATAATATATATGAACGGCTTGAAAAACAAGACACAAACGAGAATGTGGTGCAGATTCGCCACTTCTCAATCATTGATGAAGCCCACTATATGCTGGATTTTGATAACCGTCCGTTGCGAAATCTTATTGCTGTAGGTAGAAATAAGGGATTAAGTATCATTCTCGCCACTCAAAATATGAGTAGCTTCAAAAGTAAAGGGTTTGATTTCTATGCCAACGCCCAATATCCACTTATAATGAAGCAACAGACCATTGACGATAAGGTTATCAAAGACCTTTATGGCATAAGCGGTCAAGAATTGCAAGAAGTGCGAACTGCCATAGCCGGACTCCAGAAAGGCGAACTGATTATCAAAGACCAAATGGCATTCGCACTTGGCATGGGCAAGAAATATAAGAAGATCAATGTCGTGCATTTAGTATAAATTATGCATTTGAAATATTAATGTCAACGTGAGTTCGATGTAAAAAAAGGGCCAAAAAAGTTGGAACATAATGAGAGACTCAGCATCTTTATAGTGTTGAAATATAACGCTATACACATTACAAATATGTTATCGGCTTTGGCGGCTTACTCTATCTTTGAGAAGAAACCATCCATAAACCTCTATCAAGAGCTTACGGATAGCTCAAGATGGTTCCCCGCTTAGGTCGAATTCACGTTAAACTACTTCATTGACCGATCTACGGATGCACATGCAGAATTACGGAGCTCCAAGTTGAAGGGATTTAGAGCGCAACTTCGAGGCATATAAGACCTGCCATTTTTCATGTACTGGACAGTGACCATCTTCGGATGAGTTTAACTCTATACACTGACTTTTGCAGCTGAACCGATTCATCGTTTGATTTCACGCTCTGAGGAGACGAATCATTCGTGCTATTACTAATGGTGTGTT
>NZ_JAUMYS010000060.1 GCF_030528505.1 Tannerella sp. | reverse complement strand
GAAATATTTTTCTTCGTCTTCTACCTTTACTATATCTCCGGATACTCAGTTTCCAGGACAAAAACAGCTGTTTGAATGCCGGATACTCAGTTTCCGGCGACAGGATGTACGCCTTACCCGCGGTTTATTTCGCTTCGGCAGGCAGGGCGCCGCCTTCGCGCATGCCTTTCTCTACGGCGTCCCACATGTCTTTGTGAATAATGTGGACGATGTCGAACACCATCAGTCCGTCGGACTTGGCGAGGTTCATCTTGATCGATTCGGTCAGTCCTTCGGGGTTTTCATAAAACTGATCGACCAGAATACCGCCCAGAAATTTGTTTTCGCCAAGCACGCGGCGCAAGTTCTCGCACGAGCCTTCCACGCAGTACCAGATGTTTCGCTGCGCCTGCATGTCGGTTTCGTTCTGCACCGCTTTGTCTTCGGCCAGATAGGCTTCCTTGGTGATGCTCGTGTAGTAGTTGCCCACCATGTACAGGTCGATCAGTTCGGCATACCCTGTCTTTTGATACGCCGGCGAAGCCCAGTCGAATTCTTTCGACGGATCGTACTCCTTGCTCGCGAAATTCACGCCTACTTCGTAATACGACGGATACCACGCACCGGTATAAGTGCCGAAACTCAACGCCGGATTCACGGCTTTGACCTCGTTACGCGCCTTCTCCATAAAATCGCGGATGTTCATCGCCCGCCATTCGAGCCATTGCAGGTAATGCTTGCCTTTTTCGGGGTAGTACGTTCCCTTATCGTCCTTCTTCCATTCATAGACGTCTTCGGGGAATCGTTCGACTTTCGCGCCCAGATATTCCTCGAACTTTGCGCGCGACAGTTCGGAGAAATCGGCCATAAAACCGTCGTAACGCACGCGGTCGAGGATGATACCGTCGAGCGACGGGTACTTCTGCACCACTTCACGGAAAATATTCAGTATATACTCCTGATATTCGGGAATGATCGGGTTCACCATCGCCGAATATTTTTTCGGTACCGACATGATGGGTACTAATCCCTGATCGGGAGTATAAGCGATCGTTGCCCACTCGGGATGCTCGCCGAATACGACGCCGGAATTTTTGTAGTTATGCCCGGCCACGAACGTATTCAACGCCGCGTGAATTTTCAATCCGTTGGCATGAGCCCGCTCGATGAAATAACCGAGGAAATCGAACGATTCGTCCCGTTTCACGCCTTCCCATTCTTCGAGGAACGGCGCGTAATCGCTGCGATACAGCACATGCCCCGAGATGGGACGTACATCGACTACGGCGTCGGTGAACCCGAGCGATTTAATCTTTGCCAGATAAAAATCGATCGAGTCTTTGTGGTTGAAGCGCTCGAAATTGGCCGTGGCATCGAACCACATCAATTTAGGAGTCTCCGTTTTCTCTTCCGTTTCCGTATTCGCCTGCTTCGTTTGACATCCCACGGCGAACAGCGCGCATAAAATCGCGCAAATCATTGTTGCTTTTTTCTTCATTTGTTTACTTGTTTTTTGTTGGTTCTATTCTTGTTTTATATTGGTTTCCGAATCGGTCGGTGGCTACGATTTCGACGGTCGATTGCCGCGAGGAGGGCGTGGCGCGAAACATGTGCGCCGTTTTAATCGGTGCAATCCATTTAAACCTCAGCCGGTCTTTGTCGGCACACATGGTCACGACTTCGGGATCGATGCCGTCGAAACGGGTCATCTCGCCCTGAAGGCGTCCGTCCTCGTACCATTCGACCTTCCAACCGGCATCCCAGTTCCAGATGTTCACCGTCACGTCGTCGGGAAATTCCGTATTCGCTCCGGCGGGATAGCCACGCATCTGATGGTCGCGCGGATAGCCGGCGCTTTTGAAATACCACGTCACCCGGTCGCCGTCGATCTCGTACACCCCGTAGCCGAGCGGCGTACCGTCGAGGCAATACGCTCCCTGCCACCACGTGCCGCAGATGGCCGCCGTGTTATGTTCGTAGAGTTGCGGCGAGTGTACGATATTCTTATTGTAGTGCATGTGTCCGGTCAGGATATGCGCCTGATAGGGTTTCAAGAGTTCGAACAGTCCCTGCGCGTTGATCGTTTGCCCTCCCATCTGCTCGTTCGAATACGTGAAAGGTTCGGACTTCTCGGCCAATCGCGCCGGAATATGCATCGCCACGAAGACGGTACTTCCCGCAGGTACATGCGACAAGTCCTGCTCCAACCAGCGAAACATTTTTTCGGTGATATAGCCCATGTAAAAATAATCGCGGCCGATGTAAAACACATTGTCGAGTACGATGTAATGTACTTTGCCACGGTTGAACGAATAGTAGGCCGGCCCGAAATGACGGGTGTACGTAGCCGTCGAAAGTTCGTCGGTGCGGCCTCCGTAATGCATGTCGTGATTACCGAGCACGCGGTAGAACGGTACGCCCGTCCGGCTCAGTTCGTCGATATAACGGTTATAAAGCTGCGGCTTGTCGCCCACGAGATCGCCGCAATCGATGCCGAATACATCGCCCTGCGTGTACGCGTCGACGGTTTGCCGGCAATCGGCGACAATATCGACGTATGCTTCAAAATTCTCTTCGCTGAAAAACTGCGGGTCGGCATGCACGACAAGCAAATGACGCTGATCATCCTTCGGATTCCGACGAAGGGAAAAGTCATGCCGTTGCGGTTTCGCGCGGTCGATGGCCTGATAGAAGCGCGGAATGCCGGCGCTGTCGGGAGGCAGATACCCCGCCGGTGTCGATACATAGACGAACTCGGCCGTCGGATCGGTCGCGGGCAAGACGTAACGCCCTTCGCGATCGGTCGTCACACACGTTTGTCCGTCGGTAACGACAACGCCCGACATTCCTTTTCCTTCACACGTCACACGGCCTTCGACGGCCGTCTGCGCCGAGGCTTCCGGAGCGTTCCATCCTCCGCCAAACACGACGCACCCTAATACATACACAAAAAATCGTTTCATACGTTTCTTTTTTTCTTGATTTACCCTATACATTATATATATTATATCTTCTCGTATTCTCCCGGCCGATCATAACAGGAGGCTGTGCCAAAAGTATCTTTCCGACACAGCCTCTCTCTTTTCTCAAGCCGCTATCCGTCAGCGTTAGCGTACATTTTTATTGCAGCGTTACCTTCCAGAGCATCACTCCGCCGTTCGTGCAGAGGAATGCGACATGGGCCGACTGACCGTCAGGGGCTACACGTACTTTCACCTCCCCCGTCACGTTTCCGTTATTACCAAGCGCTTTGTCCATCGGAAACTCCAGCCACCCATTCCACTTGCGCGTATGAATGAGGCTGGTGATGTCTTTGATACCCGACGGATTTTTCATCATGGCCCGTACCGCGAACACTTCGCGCATCCAGTTGAAAGCATTCTGCTCGATCAGGAAGATATAACGCGCTCCGTTCATATCGGCATAGTCGAACGCGTGCCCTCCCCCGAGCCACTGATGAAATACATTCTCGATGTGCGACTCGGATTGATAAATCGGCTTATTGGTTTTACCATCCATATACGTAATGGCAACTTCCGGTTTACCGTTGTTAAAACGGTTGATGAAGTAATGGCTGTGCTCGCCGAATTCAATCGGAACGACTTTGGCCTGTACCCCCATCTTGTAATCGACATGGAACTCGATCTTCTCCGGCGTTTCGGATACGACGGCTCCGTTTTTGACTTCCCAACGCAGTATCGCATTGTGGTTCGATACGGCCAGATATACAAACGCGTGCTTCTTCAGGTCGCCCTTAACGTAGATTTTCCGTCCGATCTGCGCTTTAGGCATGTTCTCCAGCACATAGTTGAACAACCGTTTCGGTTGCGCAGTCACACTCTCCCACCAATACATGTGCACCTCTTGTCCGACCGCTACGGCCGCATTGCACGAAGCGATATTTCCGGCATCGTCGGTAGTCATGTGCAGCGGCATCTTGAAGCCCAAGTCTTTCCAGTCGATGCCTTCCCACGACATATCGCCGGCTTTCGTTCCGTCGGCGATGTGATAGTAAGCGAACCCGGCGCGGTTATGCACGACCACGTAATCGCCGCTGATACCGATCGCGCCGTTGTTGTGTGCCGTGAAATTCATCTCGGTACCGGTCTTGCGCCATACTTCCTGAATGGCGATGGCCGTAGGAACGACTTTCAGCGTAACGGAATAGGCCTTCTTGTCACCATTAGGCGCGACAACCTGAAAATCGACCGGTTTGGAGAAATCCATGTATTCGCCCAGCGGAACAGCCGATTCGACAACGGCATTGTTCGGCACACTGACCGACATCCGTATCTTTTTCAGGTCTGTCCGGATACTTCCGTCCACTTCGAGCATAATCCGGTTATTTTCGTCCGGATGAACGGCGAAGTCGGTATTCGTACCGTCGGGCAGCATGATGCGTATGCCCGTCACTTCGTTTCCCGTAGTCGGTACCAGCTCGTCGGCCGATTCACAAGCCATCAGCCCCAGCATAGCCGACATTCCTAATACTATATGTTTTATTTTCATGATCGTGTCTTTTATTACCATTTATCGATTTGTTTACAGTCGGGGTTATTCTGAATCTCGGCCAACGGTATCGGGAACTGATAGTATCGCTCTTCAAAATAACGGTTCTTTCCGTCGCAGTCGACCCGTTCGTATGTAAACGTGCCGTCTTCATGCTTCGTAATCTTCATGCCGTGCATGCGTTTTCCGCCCAACACTTCGTGAGCAATGCGCCAGCGTCTCAAATCCCAGTAGCGTTGTCCTTCAAAAGCCAGTTCGATCTTGCGCTCTTCGCGAATAATTTGACGCAGGTTCGCCTGATCGGTTTCTTTCACATCGGGCAGTTTGGCGCGATGACGCACCTTATTCAACGGAACCAGCGCCTCGGCGGCCTTACCGGCTTCGTTCAACGCCTCGGCCTGATTGAGCAATACCTCGGCGTAACGTACTTCCGCCCACTGTTGCGTCCCCTTCTGGGCCATATTCGTTACCTTTTCATTCAGCAGTTTGCGAATGTAATAACCGGTCGTTGTCGCATTGGGATGCGGTTCAATACCGAACGGTTTATATCCGTCGGCGCCTCCTACAAACGTCTCGATCGTACGTCCCTTCCACGACGCCCCGTTGTAAAGAATCGAAGCGTAGAACCGAGGCTCACGGTTGGCATACGGATCGGCCGCATGCGCCGGATTGTTCCAGTCGAAATTCGATCCGTCGGCCATACGATACGAGTCGACCATTTCCTGCGTCGGCACGGCAATACATTTGATGTCGGTATTTTCCGGAGGGAAGTCGCCCTTGGGACTGTATAATTGATCGAACAGTACCGAATGCACGACTTCGCCATGAAAGCGAAATCCGAGCACAACTTCTTTCGTGTCGTTCTGTCTGAAAACATCGGTGTAGTCAGGAACGAGCTGATAGCGTTTGCCTTCTTCGTCAACAACTTTTTGGGCAGCCTGCGCCGCCTTGTCCCAGCGCCGGGCATAAAGCATGACCCGCGACTTGAATCCGTAGACAGCTCCTTTGGTCAAACGTCCGAAATTATCCTTGTCCCATTCGGCCGGCAGATGTTCGGCGGCAAAATCGAGGTCTTTTTCGATAAAATCCCAGCATTCGGCCTCCGGACTTCGGGCTTTAAAGGCTTCCTTAGGCCCGTCAATATGATCACGGATGACGATGCTGCCATGGTTACGCATCAGCATAAAATGCAGGTAGGCCCTGAAAAAGCGTGCCTGCGCCTCCATCAGCAGCTTGATATCGGCATCGTAATGGGCATACGTCTTCAGTCCGTACAGAAACTCGTTGATACGCCGGATACGGGCATATTCATAATTGTAATCACTTAAAATATTTTCCGAAGGACTGATATTTCCCGTATATACGACTTTGTTCACATCGCCTCCGTACCCTCCCATGACATTGGCACTGTAGCGGAGGATATCGGAAAAGCCGTCGTGCAGGCTTACACTTGCATATTTCTGACCATAAGGTCCATATTCGTAAATCGGTTTGTAAAACCCGTTGATGTATAAATACGTATTTTCAGGCGACTTCCACGCATCCATTTCCGTGTACTGGTTTCTCGGTTCAGGCTCCAGAAAGTCGGCGCAACCCGTAAACAGAAACATGGCCGCGATCGCTGATATCAAAATAGATTGTATTTTTTTCATGATGTTCATAAATTAAAGAGTTACACTGAGACCGAATTCGAACGTTCGCTGTTGCGGATAGTATCCGTTCGTGATTTCGGGTGTTTCCGGGTCAATGTTGTATTGGGTCAGCTTCGACCATGTCAGGATATTTCCACCGGTCAGCATGAAACGCATCTGATCGATGCCCATACTGCGCAGGTAGCTATTTTTTAACGTATAACCGATTTGCAGGTTTTTCAAGCGCAGATAGCTTCCGTCGCGTACCCACCAGTCAGACGCCCAACCGTTGCAGTTTCCTACTTCCGCTGCAATCGTCGAAAGACGGGTAAACTCGGCATGGGGATTGTCAGGTGTCCAGCTGTTTTCGATCAGGAAGTATGGGGAGTTTCCATTTCCATGGAACGGACGCGTGTAAATGGTCGCATCGACGTGTCCGTTTCCGTAAACCCCGCTCAGGAAAACATCGGTGATAGCGGCGCCCTGAAAGAAGAGCGAGACATCGAAGTTTTTCCATGTAGCACTGAGGTTCAGTCCGTAGATCAGTTCGGGCAGGTTACTGTTTCCGATAAACGTGTAATCCTGTGCTTTGTCTATTTTTCCGTCCTTGTTAAGGTCGCGATAACGAATATCGCCCGGACGGATCTGGTCTTTACTCAGGTGAGCCAGCGTCGGCGAATTCATGATGGCCTCCTCTGTCTGGTACAGTCCTTCGGTGATAAAGCCCATCTTTTCTCCCGTCTTACGTCCGGTTCTGCGCTGGTAGTCGGGCACATTGGGGCTTTCGTTCATCCGTAAGATCTTATTGCGCGACCAACCGACGTTTCCGCGTACGTCGTACTGAAAGCCGTTGATGTCGTTCCGATGAGTCAGCGTAAGCTCAAATCCGTGATTGCTCACCCTTCCTCCGTTGATGGTGCTGGGATGATTACCACCCAACGACGGCGGGTAGATTCCCGAACTGCCGATCAGAATATCGTTCGTCAGCTTGTAGAAATAATCGAATTCCATCCCGAAGATGCCGCGTTTCAAGGTCAGGTCGAAACCGGCATTATACGTGGCGGTCTTCTCCCACGTAATATCGCGGTTGACGTTTCCGGCCGTATAAATGGAGATGTATTCCTTATCGCCGAGGTATACCGTAGGCGGATTCGGTTTCATGAGGTTCAGGTACTGGAAATCGGAAATGCGGTCGTTTCCGAGCAACCCGGCCGATGCACGCAGTTTCAGGTTTTCGAGCCAATCCTTGCTCTTGGCAAAGAACGCTTCTTCCGAGATTCTCCATCCCAACGATGCCGCCGGAAAGAATCCCCAGCGATTTTCGGCCGCGAAACGTACCGATCCGTCGTATCGCATCACGATCTCGGCCATATATTTGCCGGCGTATCCGTAATTGATACGCCCTACATAACCGGCGCGATTGAACAGGTAGCTGCTTCCTTCGACAGCCCCCTGCTTCTTGTCGTTCAGGATTTTTTTCGCCAGATCGATCTCGTGCAACGTCGTCAGGTCGAATCCCTGCACGACCGTAGCCATGCTTTCGCTCTCGTACGATGACTGTTCATAGAGGAACAGCGCCGACACATCATGCTTCCCAAACGTTTGGGCATAACTGATCGAGGGCTGGAGAGTCAGTCGCTGAGCTTCGGCCGTCGACTTTCTCAGCACCGGTTCTTTCGGGTCACCGTGGTTCGACTCTACAATGGAATACTGTTGCGTAAACACGTCGTAGCTGTTCATCTTAAACTGTTCACGCCACGATTTGGAGGTCGTATAGTCCTTATCGTACGATGCTTTCAACTTCAGATTTAATCCTTTCACAAAAGGCACGTCCCACGAAAAAGTCAACGATGAAAGCAACACATTCATCACGGAATTATTATACCCCGTGAGGTTATTGTATGCCATCGGATTGTATTTCATGGGGCCGATGTTAGCGGCTGTCGGCAGTCCGCCGTATTCGGTGGGAATGATCGGGAGCATGCGTTGCGCCATATTGATGGGATTGTTCCAGGCCTGATTCGTCACGGCATAATAGCCGGCTTTGCGACGTTCCTGACGGGCTCCCAAATCGACGCCGAGTTTAAAGCCCCGGCTCAGATTCACATCGATATTCGACCGTAAGTTATATCGTTTAAACCCGAACTTGTCGAGAATACCGCCCTGATCAAAATAACCGAGCGAGATGAAATATTTAGCCGTTTCACTCCCCCCGTTCACCGAAATGTTATGATGCGTCGAGAAAGCGCCGTCTTTCATCAATTCGTTAAACCAGTCTGTATCGGCATACTTGCCTTCCGGGTCGCCGTTTAGCACTTTATGATACACCTCTTCAGAGAAAAGCGCCTTCTTTCCGTCCAGTTCCAACGCCTTGTTATACCATTTGATAAAGTCGGGACCATTCAGGAATTTCGGATAATTCGTGTTTTGGTTATACGATACTTTGCCGGTATACGTCACGCGTGGTTTCTGCTTGCCTCCGCGTTTCGTCTTGACGAGGATAACGCCCGATGCGCCCTGCATCCCGTACACGGCAGCCGAGGAAGCGTCTTTCAAAATCGTGATACTCTCGATTTCGTTCGGATCAAGGTTGTTGAACGTACGCTGCACATCGTCGACAATCACAATCGGCGCCGTATTCGATTTATTATTGGCCAACGTGGAAACTCCGCGAATCAACAGGTTCGATCCGTCCGAGCCGGGCTGTCCCGATTTCTGCGTGGCCACCAGACCCGGTAATTTCCCGACAAGCGTACTCGTCAAATCGCCCGAAGGAGCACGCACAATATCTTTCGCATCGACTTGCGCGACCGAACCGGTGACATGCATTTTCTTCTGCGTGCCGTAACCGACAACCACCACTTCGTCCAAGAGTTTGGTATCATCTTCGAGCACAATGGAAAAATCTCTCCGGTTCCTTACAGCAATCTCCTGCGTCACATAACCGATATACGAGATCTGAAGCACGGCTTTCTCCGAGACCTCGAGCGAAAAACGGCCGTCGGCATCGGTAATCACGCCATGACTCGTACCTTTCTCCACGACATTGGCACCAATCACCGGCTGCCCTTCGGCATCGACCACTCTCCCGCTAATACGCCGCGCCGTTTGGGAAACGACAGGCTTAGCAAGAGCTACATTGTTTTCTTCGAACGAAGGTTCGCTCTCCTGCTCCGGCCACACTCCCGCCTGTACACCGCCGGGAATCAGCAGAAACGCCAGCACGAACACCTTCGTACATCGAAACAGGTTGTTGAATAAAGGATTCCGTTCTCCCGGTTCCTCCGATAAATGTTTTTTCCTCATGTCTTTTAATGTTTTATTTATAATGGATTAGATAGTTAAAATCAACCGTTGGCAAATACAAACGACCGCGTCTGCCTCTTTCCGACCCTCAAAAAGTTTATGTAACGTTCCCCGTTCCATCGACTACCGTTTGTATATAAAGCAAACAAATAAGGAAAAACCCTAAATAAAACAAAAATAAAACACGTTGCCTCACGCCGGAAGACATTCTTCAAGCATAATGGAAGGCATCTCCCAACCCAAAGAGAGACGCCATCCGATTAAAATGAAAAATGTGCTCTACTACTTACCGGTGCTACCAATAGCGAGCCGGATACCTTCTTGGGCGTAGCTCCACTGGTTGGCCAGTTTCAAGTGAATCATATCGAAAAGGAAGTATCCGTCGCAAGCGTCCATACAGGCTTTTACGGATTTCACAATGGCCTCGTTTTCCTGCGCGGGCGTAGCTATATTTTTCGGGTCCCAGTTACCCACATCAGGGCCACCGGCCACCAGCGGACAATCCTTTCGGATTTTCTCTTTTGCCAAACGGCAAAATCCTTCCATCGTCCACTCCGTACTTCCGTACACCTTAAGCGGCGAGGCGTAAGCTCCGATCAGCATCTGATCCATCAGGTCGGCATACCCGTACTTACGGTATTCGGCCGAAGCCCAGCGGTAATCGGAAGCGGAATATTTCTTGCTTGCCCAGTTGACGCCCACTTCGTAATAAATGGAGTACCAACCGCCGACATACACGCCGAATTTCACCTTCGGATTCGTGTCTTTAACCGATTTACGGGCTTTCGCCATAAAATCGTGCATCACTTTAGCGCGGAATTCGAGCCATTTCTTAAAATAAGGCGGATAAGACGTCATCTTGTTTATATCGGCCATCATTGCGCCTTTAGGCAAGATATCGTCGGGGAAATTGTTTACTTGCTTTCCGATATACGCTTCGAATTGTTTGCGCGTCAAATCGGAAAAGTCGGACTGGATACCGTCGAAACGTCCTCTGTCGAGGAAAATCCCGTCCAAATCGTATTGAGCGAGGTCTTTCAGCAACGCGCACAAGTAATCTTGTACTTCCGGATTTGCCGGATTAAAGAATTTGGTGTTTCGCTGACCGTTACTCAACGTATTCGTAATACCGGACGCGAGATTTTCGGAAGTTGCCCAGTTCTTTTTCGACGCATCGCGAAAGAGGATGCCTTCCGCTCCCAGCGAGTTGCTGTTGCCGCCGGTCATGGTGTTGAATCCGGCATGCACCTTCAAGCCCAAGCGGTGTCCTTCATCGATAAAAGCCTGAAGATAGTCCCACGTCGCCTTGCGTTCGATTTTCGTATACGTACCTTTTACCCAAGCGCCTAACCAGCTAACCGGTTTGGATCCGGGTACGGAAGAGCGAAAGAGAAGGTCTCCGTTGGTCGGACGCACATCCACGACAACATCGGTAAAACCGGCCTCTTTGGCGAGCGCCAAATCACGAGCGATATTTTCCTTGCTGTCGGCAAAATCGGGAAAATTGGCAGCGGCATCGATCCAGATAAATCGAGGTTTCTTCGAGGCCGGCGTCGTAACATCAGGCGTATCCGGTTCTTTCGGCCATTCCCAGGGCAATTCTTTCTTTTCTTCTCCACAGGAGCAAAGAAGCGCCAAAATAAGCAGTAATAAATTAATGTATGGATATTTCATCATAAAACATAAAAAAACGATGTGTTATAACGGGCGAACAGCATCGTTGCTTGCGGAATGCGAGCTCGGTCACATACCTTAGTATGCCCCCTCGCCCTCATCCTTTGCGCCTCGCATTTTACCCATTCTTACACATCTAAAGAGGGTGTGCCTAAACATTGCGTTTTGACACATCCTCTTGTAAAAACAATTTATAATTACAACAGTTTACTTACATCGATACAATCGAACTCATAAGCGTCTACTCCTCCATTCGTACCGAAGAGATACAACACCATTTTCAATCCGTCGGCAGAGACTTTCAAATGAATATCTGCCGTTGAGTTTGCGTTGTTGTCGGTCGGTAACGAGGGCGATTTATATACGAGCGCATTATCTCCTCCGATGCTCGAAGGAACGGTAACATCGAAAATGAAACCGGTTGCGTTCGCTGCATAGAATTGACTACCTAAAGCAAGATACGTAGCTCCGTTAAATACGGCTAAATCGAGCGCATGGTTCACATGCTTATCCAGACCCAGACCGGTTAAGTTCGCTCCGGCATTCAACGTTCCGTCCGCATTGAAGAACCCGACGGCATTCACAGGACCGTAACCGGCAATAAATAAGCCTTTGTTCAAATCTTTCTCCGTAGTGGCCGCATCTGCGACAAAATTCCATTTAATCTTCGTCTCATCGGCCGTGTATATCTGCGGCTCCTGCGACTGCAATACGCCTCCGGTTACCGTCCAATAAAGGATCTTGCTCGACTTATCGGAAGGAGCGAAAATAATCGCATCTCCGTCCAGACTTCCGGAAACAGACATCCTACGTCCCGATACGGGTGCGTTCTTGAATTCGATATACTTCTCCGGGTTGGCGGTATCTTTTATTCTGTAGATCGTCAATGTCCCTCCGGCTTTGTTGTTGTAATTCGAAATAAGCAAATTATCGTTATCATCATTTGTGATAAAGAAGTTGCCCAAGCTGGATTTGAATGGCAACGAAATAGCACCCACCTTTTTACCCGTAAAACGATCGATATATGTCAAATCAGTGTTTCGCGTATTGATAAACACATATTTGGAAGATACGGCGATACCGGTACTCCAGTGATTGCCTTGATTAATTCCGATATCGGACAGACGAACACTGAACAGTTGCTTGGCGCTTTCTTTACGCAATCCGTACGGTATTTTATCGGGAATAATGACCTGAACCGTATATTTCTGTATTGATCCATCGTGGGCCGTTACCGTATATTCCACCGGCTTACTGAAATCCTGCGGTAACGAGGGATCGGGAGAAACCGAAGCATGAGCCGATGTCTTGATGGTCGGCACCATATTCGAAAGATCCAATCCTCCGGAAATAAGTCCGATCATTTTCTTATCTTCGAAAATAATTCCCTGTATTCCTTTGGGAAGCGAAAACTCGGTAATCATTTTCTTGGAGCTCTTCCGACGTTCTCCTTTGACCGTCAGTTTCGATTTCGACCCGTTCGGCGAAGTAACGGTAATCTGATGTTCCTTCGTCAAATCAAAGATACCACCTAATCCCGGTTCTACCGTAACATTATTCGGTAAAGAAGCATACAACTTCATCTTCGTCAGATCCGTCTCGTTGTTACTGTCTTCGGGATAGAACCAGGGAACAACAAAGGTCAACACATCTCCGTCTTTATAAGGAGCAGCTTTCTCGGGATAAAAGTCTCCCGACCCATCGGAGAATTTAACATTAAATCCGTGTGCTCCGGCCGAAGATTCATCCATCACCAACTCCTCGGGAGTTTGGCAGCCTGTTAATGATAAGGCTATGCTGCACAATATGCTAAAATAAATATTTTTCATCTTTCTTTCTGTTTTTATTTCCATTCATCTAATTGCTGAATAGCCGAATTGTTGGCAAGTTCGGCAGAAGGTATAGGAAACGACTTTTGAAGTCTTTCGGTATATTTTCTTACCTGATCGTCTACAACCACATATTGATAGCTAAACGAATTTCCGTTTTTTTCTATTTTCAACCCATGAAAACGCACGTTGTTAAGCTCCGTCATGGCTCTGTTCCACCGGCGAAGATCCCAATAATATTGTCCTTCAAAAGCCAATTCTACTTTTCGTTCATGACGTACAGCCTGCATTAAGGCATCGCCTGTTTTGGCGCTCCAAGGCAAATTGACACGTTTCCTTACGGCGGTAAGCGCCTGATTGGCCGTTGCCGCATCTTTCAATTCGGCCGAAGCTTCGGCTAAGTTCAAATACACTTCGGCCAGACGAATTTCGATCCAGGGTTGTGTGCTGAGATTTTTTTCCACATCCGTATTCTTTTCATCCAAATTCTTTCTCAAGAAATACCCGGTAACGGTATGTCCGTTCGATGCCGAAGCCGAACCGTAGTCCTGAAAACCGTCGGCACCTCCCACAAAGGCTTCAATTTTACGGCCTTTCCAAGAAGCGCCATTGTAGAGTATGGAAGCTTTGAAACGAGGCTCTAAAAGTTCGTACGGCGGTGTTTCGGTTGTTTTAGAACGCCATTTACTCCAGTCGGGCTTCCCGCCGGTTGCCAATTCATATTCTTCGACCATTTCCTGAGTCGGACCCGCCAAAGCTCCCAGTCCGGCATAATCGCCTCCGGGCACGTAGTTCTTGTCGAAGTTATGCGTCGGAGAAGGGGAAACATAGCGGAAATACAGGATGGCTTCCTTATTTCCTTGCTCATAGCTTGCGAAAGCTTTTTGATATTCAGGATTGAGTTCGTACACAAGCCCTCCTTTATCATCTTTCAAATCGATGCATTCCTGAGCGGCTGTTTTAGCCTTCTCCCACCGTTGGGCATAAAGCATCACGCGCGATTTAAACGCCAAAGCCATTCCTTTCGTCAGGCGTCCCGATTCGGCAGCCGGACGAGTAACGGGCAGAGAAGCGATGGCTTCATTCAAATCCTTTTCGATGAAATCCCAGCCTTCAGCTTCCGACGCTCTCGGATTGTCTTTATGAGAAGTCGGCTTATCTAATAAGATGACGCTCTTATGCCGCTTCATCAATTGGAAATAAAGATAGGACCTGAAAAAACGCAACTGTCCTTCAAAATCTTTTTTCTTCTCATCGGGAAATTTAGCGTACTCGTTTAATCCCACTAAAGCCTCATTGACGCGACGCACCCTTTCGTAAGCATCGTTCCAGACACCGAGCGAATTCTGATCGGGCGTGATACGTTCGGGATAGAAAGCATAGAGATTAGGCGTACCCACTCCCGCAACATTTCCGGCATATTTGAGCTGATCTGTAAGACCATCGGTCAGCAGGGTTGCCCCGAATTGTCCGTTTCCAAAGTTTCCGTAAGTGCCTATATAGGTATAAAATCCATTTAAATAAAGGGTTGCATTTTTTTCACTTTCCCATGTGAACTTATTCGAATATTTATTGGTAGGCGTAGGATCTAAAAAGTCCTGACAGCCGACAAACAGAATAAAGCCGAATAATAAGATCGTATGATAAAATTTATTTTTCATAATTTGCTTATTTTAGAAAGTAATGTTTAATCCGATACTGTACGTTTTCTGTTGAGGATAATACCCGTTGTTTACATCGGGAGCCTCCGGATCGATATACGGCATGTGACTTAATGTAAACAAGTTCGATCCCGAAACATAAAGACGCAAATTATCTGCCCCTATCTTCTGTACCATTCTTTTAGGAATGCTGTATCCTAATTGAACGCTTTTAAGACGCAGATAAGAGCCGTCAATCAGCCAAAGCGTATTGGCATATCCGTTGTTGTCGGGTTCGAGGGTCAGACGTGGATATTTGGCATTCGGGTTATCCGGCCGCCATGCACCTTCCATCAGGTAAACGGGAGAGTTTCCGCCTCCATAGAAAGGACGCGTAAACTGAGTGTTATCCCAACCTACTTCGTAGTAGAATCCCATTAACGCGACATCAGACATGGCTCCGCCCTGAAAGAGCGCCGAGAAGTCGAATCCTCTCCAATCGGCACTCAGATTCAAACCGGCAATCAATTCGGGATAGTTGCTTTTGCCGATAAACGTACGGTCTTGATCGTACGTAATTTTTCCATCGCCATTGAGGTCTTTATACTTGATGTCTCCCGGACGGGTAGGTTTGCCTGCCACAACGGCCGAATTGGCGATTTCTTCTTCGCTCTGGAACAAGCCCAGCGCGATAAAACCTTCTTTTTGTCCGACGGTACGTCCGTTATTCTTCTGCCAATAAGGGATATTCGGGCTTTGGTCCCATTTGATTATTTTACTCCGTGCCCAGCTCACATTAGCTCTGATTTGGTAGTTAAAATCATTGATGCGGTTATTATGCGAAAGCGTCAATTCAAACCCGCGGCTATCTACAATCCCTTCATTCACGTAGATCGGGTAATACTTTCCGACAGAAGGCGGATAGGAAGAAGGTTTGCGCAAAATATCGGAAGTCACTTTATAAAACGCGTCGAATTCTACGCCCAGTTTGCCCCCCCAAAACATGGACTCGAGTCCGAAGTTATAGGTGGTAGCTACTTCCCAAAGCATATCGGGACTTGCTACGACATCGGTCATCAAGGCTTTCTGAGGAGTTTCTCCGAAGATAACCGATGCATCTTTCGAAATAAATTTCATGTAGCTCAGATAAGAGAAAGGATCCACCTCCGCATCATTCCCCAACTTTCCGTATGAAGCCTTTATTTTCAGATCATCGACAAAAGAGAGGCTCGAGTTGTTTTTAAAGAAATCTTCGTTCGAGATTCTCCACCCCAAAGAGAGCGCGGGGAAAAAGTCCCAGCGTTTATTCTTCGCAAATTTATACGATCCGTCATAGCGTCCCGACAGTTCGGCCAGATATTTCTGTTTGTAGGCATACGTAATACGTCCGACATAGCCAGCCCGAGGAGATGTTTTGCTTTCTCCGCCAAACCCTTTTTCGATATCGCTGATCTTATTCATCAAGTCAAGCTCTTCCAAACCGAGAATATCCAGATCAATCCCGGATACGTGAAATTTATTGAATCTTCTGTCGGAATGTTCATAAAGGAACAAGCCCGTCACATCGTGATCGCCGAACGTATTGGCATAGTTGATCGAATACTGGCCGGTAAAGCGCGATGCTCTTTCCATCGACTCGGTCAAAGAAGGTCTTGAGATGGCCTGAAAATTATTTTTAGTGTAGAATCTATCCGTATGCAATTGCGTGATATCTGCTCCCATCAACTCATACGTATTCTTAAAGTTCTTTCCGTACGTATAATCATGGTCGTAGCTTAACATCGCTTTGACATGCAAGCCTTTTATATGGGGGATATTCCATTTTAAAGAGAGGTTGCTTTGCAAAACCGCCTTCGTTGTATTGTTGTATCCCGATAAATCTCTTGCCGCAATCGGGTTCATCGGTATCGGATTCACTTTCGAACCGGTAGGAACGCCTTCGTACTCTTTCGGCAGGAAAGGTAAAGCCTTCACCGCTTGTCTGAGGATGCTATAACTATGAGGGCTGCCTTTGATTCCTCCCCCTTTTCCTGCGTCTAAAGCCGGAGCTTTTCTTTCTTCCAACCGGGCACCAATATCTAACGATAAAGACAGGTTTTTCGTGATATTGGCGTCTACATTGCTACGAATGTTATAGCGTTCGAAATCGAAGTTCTTGATATTTCCTTTCTGATTATAATACCCGGCCATAACGTAGTACTTCACATTTTCATTTCCTCCGTTTACGGCAATATTATGATGTTGGGTATGTCCTGTCTGGAAAATTTCATCCAGCCAATTCGTATTTCCCAGTTTACCGCTCGGATCTCCGTTTCTCATTTTATTCACGTCATCTTCCGTAAACAGAGGATCTCTTCCGTCCATTTCGCGGGCTTTGTTATAGTAATACGCATATTGAGGCCCATCAAGGAATTTCGGGAAAGCGGTATTCTCGTTGGACGAAAAACTCGTCGAATACGTGATTTTAGGCTTCTGAGCAATTCCTTTCTTCGTCGTAACTAAGATCACTCCATTGGCCGCTTGCATTCCATATACCGCTGCTGCCGAAGCATCTTTCAGGATAGTAACAGATTCAATTTCATACGGGTCAAGTTGATTATACGAACGCTGCACTCCGTCGACCAAAATAATCGGATCATTATTCTTTCCGGTCGTTGAAAGTCCTCTTACCAAAATACTGGTATCGTCGCTACCCGGCTGTCCCGAAGCCTGCGTAGAGGTAATACCCGGCAAACGCCCGGTAAGCATTGAGGAGATATTCGATACGGGATTCTTTAACAGCTCTTTTCCCTGAATCTGTACGACAGAACCCGTAACGCTCACTTTTTTCTGCGTGCCGTAACCGACTACGACTACTTCGTCCAAGAGTTTGGTGTCGTCTTCCAGCACAATGGAAAAGTCTTTGCGGTTTCTGATGGCAATCTCCTGCGTCACATAACCGATATACGAGACCTGAAGAACGGCTTTCTCCGAGACATCGAGCGAAAAGCGTCCGTCGATGTCGGTAATCACTCCGTGGCCTGTGCCTTTCTCCACGACATTGGCTCCGATGATCGGCTGCCCTTCGGCATCGACCACTTTTCCGCTGATACGCCGCGAAGTCTGAGTAACGGATTGTTTGCCGGCCTCTTGTTTGTCTTTCGAAAGGACGATATAAGAACCGTCGATCCGATACTTGATGCCGGAATTGCCGAACAATTCCTGCAAGGTCTCCCGAATCCCGCGCTGACGTACATGGACGGAATACTCGCGCTCGATGTCTACATCGCCCGAGTAAACGAACAAATAGCCGGACTGAGATTCGATTTCATGGATAATCTGTTCGAGGCGAACGTTGTTTTTTTCGAGCGAGAGTTTGTTTTCCTGCTCCGACAATACGCCGGCATGCACACTGCCGGAAGCCAGCAGAAACGACAGCACAAACACATTCGTACATCGAAACAGGTTTCTGAATAAAGGATTCCGTTTACCGGGCTCCTTCGATAAATGTTTTTTTGTCATGTTGTTAAATGTTTTATTTATGATGGATTAGATATTTAACATAAACTTTTCAGCGAATGTAAATGATCGCTTCGGACTCGTCACGTTCAAATACGTAGCGCTCTTCCTGCTGCAACAAACGCAATACATTTTCCACTCCGTCCGATATGCGGAACTTTCCGCTGAAAACTTTCCGCCCGATCCGTTCGTTTTGAATCCGAATCGTAATGCCGTAACATTTTTCGAGGCGAGCCATCAGTTCTTCAAAGGAAGTGTTATGGAAGCAAAGCAACCCCTCGCGCCAGCGATAGCTTTCGTATTCGTCGATCGGTGTAACCGCCAGCCGTCCGTTTGACTCGACCGCCTTCTGATTCGGTACAAGCGTAATGGGATGGGCCGGATCGTCCGCAGACGTAATCTCGACAGCCCCTTCCATCAGCGCCGTAGAGAATACTTCCGAGCCATGATACGATTCGACATTAAACTTCGTGCCCAGCACGTTGATATCGTAGCGTTCGGTGCGCACGACAAAAGGATGACGCGCATCGTGAGCCACCTCGAAATATGCTTCGCCATTGAGTTGCACCTCGCGCACGTCGCCCGAAAAACACGAAGGATAGGTGATAACCGAACGGGCATTGAGCCAGACGTTCGTACCGTCCGGCAGACGAAGATTCGCGCGTTGCCCGGCCGGAACGGTAAGCGTATGCCTTGCCGATCTGGCTTCGTTCATCTTCGCCGAGAAAACCGAGAAAGCTATCCCCGCAACCACAGCCGCCACAGCCGCAACTTTCAGTAGCTCTACTCCTACTCTGCGATAAAGTCGTTGTCGGCTTTTAGTACGCAAAATAGCCGTCTCCTCTTCTTTCTCTGATAAAATCAGCGCATCGAAAAAAGCACGTTCGGATATCAGTTCCTTCATGTGCTCTTCCGACTCGGCCAGCCATTCCTTGACCGACCGTATCTCTTCGGATGTTGCCGTTCCGTCGAAAAAACTATGTAACGTTTCGCGTTTCATTCAATATCGTTTGTGTATAAAGCAAACGTTTAGGCATAAACCCTAAAGAAGACCCGAAAAATCTTCCGATTTCTCGCTTTTTATACCTAATCTAAATGCGCGCGCCTCGGAAAGAGAAATTGGCAAAGCCCATATTCTTACCTTCTTTCAGGCCGTAAATTAGGACAGTGTAAGGGTGATTTCAACCCAGATTCCGCAATAGAAGAAATAAGCATGAATTTAATTCAGGCCTTCAGCCCTCCGAACAAGGTCCGGATGTCGATACCCCACCCTTGCGGGATGGGGCTGAAATAATCCGGGCTTTCAGCCCTTGTATGCTCTTCGGGTGTTGAGTTGTTGAAATGTTTATTTGTTGAGTTGAATGTTAAACAACAAACACCTAAACACCTAAACATCCGAAGGACTGAACGCTGACCGCTGAAAGAGCCCTGAAAGGGCGAGATAATTCAGCCCAATGCGAAGCGTTGGGG
>NZ_JAUMYS010000059.1 GCF_030528505.1 Tannerella sp. | reverse complement strand
AACAACTCAACAATTAAAAGAAGCATAAGGGCTGAAAGCCCGATCTATTTCAGCCCCATCCCGCAAGGGTGGGGTATCGATCCCCATTCCTTGTTTGGGAGGGCTGAAAGCCTGAATTAATAGCCAGTAGTCAGGATTCAGCCAACAAATCAACAACTAAACATCTCAACAATCAAACCCCTCAACACCCGAAGGGCTGAACGCTGACCGCTGAATACTGAATGCTGCCTGACAACTAAACATCTCAACAAATCAACGCCCGAAGGGCTATAAACATCTCAACAAATCAACACCTAAACACCTCAACACCCGAAGGATTTTTCACTACTCGCAAAACGCATCCCGATTATTGGGGATAAAACGACAAAAAATCCACACAAATGGGGATTGCGGCGCACTATCGGCGACTCTAACTTTGCATGCGAAATTTAAACGATAAAAAAAGACATGGGAAAAACAGCCATTATTTACGGTTCTACGACAGGTACGACCGAAGACATTGCAGGCCGCATAGCCTCACAGATGAACATTGCGAGTGAAGACGTGTACGAAGTAGCCAAAGTCACAGCGGCCGATGTAGCCCAATATGACATGCTGCTGCTGGGTTGCTCCACGTGGGGCGCCGGCGATTTGCAGGACGACTGGTACGACGGGCTGGAAACGCTCAAACAAGCCGATCTGGCAGGTAAGAAAATCGGTCTCTTCGGTGCAGGTGATTCGTCTTCCTATTCGGATACGTTCTGCAGTGCGCTGGGCGTCATCTACGAAGGACTGAAATCGTCGGGGGCAACCTTCGTCGGACAAGTGGATCCGTCCGAATATACGTTCGACAGCTCCGAAGCCGTAGTAGACGGACAGTTCATCGGTCTGCCGATCGACGAAGAGAACGAACCGAACAAAACGGACGACCGCATCGGCCGCTGGGTAGCCTCTCTGAAATAAGACATACCGCGATGGAACGAACGGGCATGTTGCCGGCCGAGATCAGGGTCTTGCACAATCATATCTACGAATACAAGAAAGGCGTGCGAAACCTTGTGCTCTTCACCCTGAACGAGCGCTATCTGACCCTCGCACGCGAACGGCTCGAACGACAAAACATCCCTTACCTCGTCCAACGCGCAGGGAGAAACAACATCAATCTTTACTTCGGGCAGCCGGAATGTCTGGAGACGGTACGCACCTTCGTCGAGCGTCCCCTGAACCGGCTCACCCCCGAAGAAGATTTTATCCTCGGAGCGCTTCTGGGCTACAACATCTGCGAGCAATGCAAACGCTTCTGCTCAAAGAAAAAAGACGCCTGCGAAGCCGAACGGGCGTGAAGCAGACAAAAGCGTAAACGCATCGGCAAGAGTGTCCGAACACGCCGACCGGCAAAGGTTGCGGAAGTGCTTTTTTTGCCTTATATTTGTCGGCCGTAAACAATTAATGTAAAAGTAACATGAGAATAGAACAGATTACAGCCCGCGAAATATTGGATTCGCGCGGAAATCCTACGGTAGAAGTAGACATCAGACTGGAGTCGGGTATCATCGGACGTGCCAGTGTACCCTCCGGCGCATCGACCGGCGAACACGAAGCCCTCGAATTGCGCGATGGCGACAAACAACGTTATTGCGGCAAAGGCACACTCAAAGCCGTCGAGAATGTGAACAACATCATCGCCCCGGCGCTGATCGGGATGTCTTCGCTCGAACAACGCGCCATCGACCGGAAAATGCTTGAGCTCGATGGCACGAAGACGAAGTCGAAACTCGGCGCCAACGCCATCCTCGGCGTATCGCTCGCCGTAGCCAAAGCAGCAGCCAACTATCTTGACATGCCGCTCTACCGCTATATCGGCGGAACGAACACGTACGTGATGCCCGTACCGATGATGAACATCATCAACGGCGGATCGCACAGCGACGCCCCCATCGCCTTCCAGGAATTTATGATTCGCCCCGTAGGCGCACCCTCGTTCCGCGAAGGTCTGCGCATGGGTGCCGAAGTGTTCCATGCCCTGAAAAAAGTATTGCACGACCGCGGACTCAGCACGGCCGTAGGTGACGAAGGCGGATTCGCTCCCGCTCTCAACGGAACGGAAGACGCTCTCGACTCCATCATCCAAGCCATCAAAGCTGCCGGATACGAACCCGGAAAGGACGTGAAGATCGCCATGGACTGCGCCGCGTCGGAGTTCTATAAAAACGGCGTGTACGACTACAGCCTCTTCGAAGGAGAAAACGGCAAAAAACGTACGGCCGACGAACAGATCGCCTATCTCGAAGAACTGATCAACAAATATCCGATCGACTCGATCGAAGACGGTATGAGCGAAAACGACTGGGACGGATGGAAGAAACTTACCGCACGCATCGGCGACCGCTGTCAGCTGGTAGGTGACGACCTCTTCGTGACGAACGTCGAATTCCTCTCGAAAGGTATCGAAACGGCTTGCGGTAACTCAATCCTGATCAAGGTGAACCAGATCGGCTCGCTGAGCGAAACGCTCGATACGATCGAAATGGCGCACCGCCACGGATACACGACGGTTACGAGCCATCGCTCGGGCGAAACGGAAGACGCTACAATCGCCGATATTGCCGTTGCCACGAACAGCGGACAAATCAAAACCGGCTCGTTGAGCCGCAGCGACCGTATGGCTAAATACAACCAGTTGCTTCGTATCGAAGAAGAATTGGGCGCATTGGCGGTTTACGGATATAAAAGAGTGAAATAAATTTCTTTTACAAATAAATCATACTTTATGGAAAGAGCGCCTTTGTGAAAAGGCGCTTTTTTTGTGTGCTTATTTGCCGGTTCATCACGCGGAAAACGGCCTCCGGTCACTCCGTTCGACCGATACAGCACTACGCGTTGCGTCTGAGCTGTTCCACATACCGGTCGACCTTCAGCATCTCTGCCGGTATATCGAGACGCTGCGGACAGTGCGGGTTGCATTGGCCGCAAGTCGTACAACGGTCTGCCTGACGCTTCCTTTCCACCTTGCGGTCGTACCCGACCAGAAACGCATGCCTCGCTCTGCGATAATGTGCGTCGTGTATGTTATCCGAGAAATTACCTTCGTTCAGGCATTTATTATAATACGTAAAGATTCCGGGAATATCCAGCCCGTAAGGACACGGCATACAGTACTGGCACGCGTTGCACTGAATAAGCGGGTATTTCAGCATCGTCAGCGCCACCTCTTCCAGCATCGCGCGTTCCTTGTCGTTCAACGGCCGGATCGGCGAATAGGTGCGTATGTTTTCCTGTAAATGTTCCATATACGTCATGCCGCTGAGCACGGTCAGCACATCCGGTTCCGAGCCGGCGAAACGAAACGCCCAGGATGCCGTACTCGCTTCGGGGTCCATCGCCCGCAACAGCTCCGTGGAGAGGCCGTTGAGACTGGCCAGCCGTCCGCCCAGCAAGGGCTCCATGATGATGGACGGGATATTGCGTTTCTTCAACTCGCCATAAAGGTATTCGGCATTCGTGTTCGACGGATTCACTTCCTTCGCGTGTTTCCAATCGACGTAATTCAACTGGATCTGCACAAAGTCCCACTTGCATTCGTCGTGGCGCGACAGCAAATAATCGAACACTTCGATATCGCCGTGATACGAAAACCCCAGATTACGGATGCGTCCGGCATCACGTTCTTTCAGCAGGAAATCAAGCATTCCGTTGTCGAGATAGCGACCTTTGAGCGCTTCCATCCCTCCCAGCCCGATGGCGTGCAGGAGCAGGTAATCGATATAGTCTACCTGTAAATACTTGAACGAATGGTGATACATTTCGAGCGAAGCCTCCCGGCTCCATGTGTCCGGCGAGAAGTTCGAGAGCTTCGTCGCAATGAAATATTTGTCGCGCGCATGACGGCTGAGCGCAATCCCCATCGCCTGCTCCGACCTACCTTTGCAATAAGCGGGCGACGTATCGAAATAATTCACCCCGTGTTCAATGGCATAGTCCGTCAGACGGTTAACCATTTCCTGATCGATATCGTTTTCCGACTCCCGCGCGCTCTCGCTGCTCAGGGTCGGCAGGCGCATACATCCGTATCCGAGAAGCGATACCCTGTCGCCGGTATTGGGATTCGTACGGTACGTCATCCGGTCGGTCGGCACTTCGCCGATCGCTCTACGCCGTTGTTTGGGATTCGTACATCCGTAAAGCGCCGCGGTCGAAGCTGCCGTTCCGCCAAGCACCTTGATAAATTCTCTTCGATTGAGCTGATTCTTTTTCATTTTAATGACTGTTTAACATGATTAAACGGAACGATGTACTTCGTGACCGACTACGTAAATCGCACTGAAAGGGCGCGAAGGGCAAACGTATTCGCACGCGCCGCAACCGATGCAACGCTCGGTATCGACGGAAGGGAAGCGAAGTGAATCTTCGTCGTCCGGATCGGAAGCGATCATGGTGATGGCTCCGTTCGGACAATGACGCTCGCAGTTGCCACACTTCACCCCGTCACGCTTCACGATGCAATCTTCCATGACCCACACCGCATGTCCGATTTGTAACGAAGTCTTGACTTCCTGCGTGATGGGACGGATAGCGCCTGTGGGACAGACCTCGGAGCATTTCGTACACTCCGGCCGACAGTAGCCGCGGTCATATTCCATTTCGGGCTGCATGAGGGTCGTCCAATGATCGGAAGGACGAAGCACATGGTTCGGACAGGCCGATACACAGAGCTGGCATGCGGTACACTGACGCGCGAAATGGCGTGCGCTGATCGCTCCCGGAGGGGTGAGCTTCGTCACACGGTCGGGAAGCACCTTGTCTTTGATCTCCGCAAGCCCCCCGTCGACTTTCTTGTCTTGTGCCTTCACCGCCGAAGCGAGTATGACTGATGCCGTAGCGGTAAAAAAATGACGGCGTGAATGTACGCCCTCTCTCGAACGTGGTCTCGAAAGCGACTCCGACGGGGCTACCTCCATGCAGGCCACCCGATGATGCTCCGATACAAGCCCTCGCGTTTTACGCATCGGTACGAAAGCGATCGCTTTTTTACGGCAGCTGTCGATGCAGTTCATGCACGATACGCATCGACTGTAATCGACCGTATGTGCTTTCGAATCGATACACGATGCTTTGCAATTCCGTTCGCACAAACCGCACCGGTTACATTGGTCCGCATCGATCCGTATCTTGAACAACGAATAGTTCGACACGAACCCCAGCACCGTGCCGACAGGACAAATCGTATTGCAATACGTCCGTCCGTTACGCCATGCGAGCACAGCCAGCACCACCAACGTCACAAGCGGAACGGCCAACATCATTACCCCCTTATACTCTATCACATCGACGGTATAGAAGGCATAACTGTCTATCCGTTCGGCAAAATGGGCCAGCAGGTTATTGCCCGCCCGGTAAACGGGAGCCAACAACCCGTTTACGATACGTCCGTAAGCGCTGTAAGGTGAGAGCAACGATACGAAAGCCCTCGCAACACCAGCCCCGACAACGAACGAACTGACGGAAAAAGCTCCGACAAAAAGCGCCAACACCGTATAACGCAACCACGAAAGCGCCGGTGAATAGCGGAACCGGCGTTTGTTGAATCGCCCGGAGATCCGTGAAATCACGTCTTGAAAGATACCAAGCGGACAGACAATCGAACAATAGACACGCCCGAAAAGGAGTGTCAACACAATCAACGCAAGAATTACGCCGATATTCAACGCGAGCACAGCCGGCCAGAATTGAATTTTTGCCAGCCAACCGAATACATAACGGGCTGTACCCGTAAAATCAAGAAAGAGTAACGTGGCCGAGACGATACAGACAACGGCGAACGCGACTCTGGTTTTTCGTAGCATAGCCTAATGATTTACTAAATTGTTCGTACAAATAAATTTCTGTTACAAAGATAAAACATAAACGGTCGAATCGTTTCTTTTTTCCGTAAAAACGAAAAATACGGTTTTATCACGAAACACAATCCAAAGGCGTTTTACGGCAAAACCTCCTGAAGAAATCAATGCAGGACGGTAGAAACTACCCGACCATCCACTTTTTAAAGTCCGACGCGCGATTTTTACTCACGTAAAGACGTTCCGGCATCTGTGCGTCCAACGTGACCAACAAACGACTGTCGAACCAGACCGTGATGTTCGTCACGCTCTCACGCGCAATGATGAATTGCTTGTTGGCACGGAAAAACACGTCGGGATTCAGGTGTTGCATCATGCTGTCGAGCGTTTTGGCATACGGATAAATCTTGCCGTCTCTCAAATGGACTGTCGTATTGCTCTCGGTCGTATAGAAAAACGAAACGTCCGAAAGCGTGACCGGAACGAGCTTATCCTTCACCGGAATCAGGATTTTCTGGATGTATTTCCCCGTCGGGGTCAATTGCGCCTGCTGAGTGATGTATTCGCGCATGTCGCGCTTCGTCAGTTTGCGAAACTTTTCCAGAGCGCGTCTCAAGGCTTCCGTATCGACAGGTTTCAGAATGTAATCGATGCTGTTGACCCGAAAAGCATCGAGGGCATACTCGTCGTAGGCCGTCGTAAAAATAATGGGTGTCTCGACGGTAATCATCTGAAAAATATGGAATGCCGACCCGTCCGAGAGATGGATATCCATGAATATCAGGTCGGGCGCATCGTGCGTTTGCAGCCATTTAACCGTCTGGCTGACACTTTCCGTCACCCCCTTCACTTCAAGGGTATCGTCGATCTCGCTCAGTATCTTCTTCAGGTTTTCACTGGCCGCCGTTTCGTCTTCAACAATTAACACTTTCATGGCTTATACAATGTTTTTAGCTCAACGGTAAAATAACGGTAAACGTATCGTCCGTCTTTTCGATACGAATATCTTTGTGCACCATCAACTGGTAGCGTGCGCTCAGGTTCGTCAATCCGGTGCCGTTCGTGACGGGCTTTTCCAGCTTCGGATAGATGGGATTGGATACGGTCAGTACCGTTTCGCCCGAATCGCTGTCGCTTCGGGTAGCGATAACCATGCGTATCTTATGCTCGCTGTCGATCGCGTTATGTACTACAGCATTATCGACGAGCGGGAGAAGCGACAGCACCGGCAATTTCATGGTTGTGGCAGACTCATCCACCCGGATGTCGAACGTCAGTTTATCGGCAAAACGGACTTCGAGCAGATAACGGAACGAGTCAAGAAAGTTCAACTCTTCGCTTAGCGTTACGAGCCCTTTCTTGTCACTCTGCAAGATGAAACGGAATACGTTCGAGAGTTTGTTCACAAATTCCAGCGTCCGCTCTTTGTCGTCGCTTCGGACAAGATACGTCAAGCCGTTGAGCGAGTTAAAGAAGAAATGCGGATTGATCTGGTTGGCCAACGCGTCGCAACGACTTTGCAGCGTTTCTCTTTTCAACCGCTCAATCTCCAGCTCCTTCTCACGCTGTACGGAATACAACGCCGTTGCGTAACCGATGAGCACACACAACACACAGGCCACGACAAACTGAAACAGCAAGTGGATAGTGAAACAATCGATATGTTTCTTGATCGATAACGAAGTCAAAATATAGAGTCCGTAAGCCAACGCCGTAACAACGGCCGTCAGGAAGATACGTCGGGCGAAAACAGGCTGTTTGATTTTTTTGATGTTGATAATCAGCAGTACCCAGATGGTAATGCTAAAAAACAAGTAGCGAAAAACGAAAAAAAGCCAGTAACCGGTCAAACTTTCGAAACAGACGTGTTTGATGTTCATGGTATGTACAGGCACCTGCATCGCACCTCCACCTTCCCCTGCACTTTGTACATGCCTGGGGATATCCCACGGTATCTGGGCGATATTCGGATAAATGATAAAAACGCCCATTAATAAACCGAACAGGAGTAGCGCCTGTACCGAAGTGAATTTTTTTATTGTAAACATGATGGTATTTCTTTGTTTGCAAAGATATGAAAATATTTCGCCCGTTTTTCCCAAACACAAGGTACGATAAACCGCCTTTTTTTCGTCTTTGGCGCCACCTTTTTCGTCTTTGCCCGAAAAATGTATCGTGCAGGAGCATTTCTTTCTATTGTATGATTCAAAACATTACAGTTCTCCATGGGAATTACCGAGCGCCCACTGACCGTTCCTTTTTCGTAATCATCCCCCTTTTTTTCGTGATGCTGAGAAATCGGAAACAAACGCATCGTTTTCGCCCCATCTTTGCATCGTAAATAAAACGACAGCCGGGTTTCGTCCCGATAGTCTTTGAAGAATAACAAAAAAGAATATGAATAATAAAATGGATAGAGTTATGAAACGTTTGAGTTTGGTTGTTACAACCTTGTTAGTAAGTGTAACCATGAGTTTTGCGGGAAACAAGCCTTCGGATCAGGTTCCTGTGGTTATTGATATGACACAGTTGAGTCGCTATTTACAGTTGGATGCGCAACAAGTAAAAGAAGTGACCGAAATAAACGATTATTTTATCGAGATGCAACGGAAAAGCCTGACCTATTCCAATAAGGACTTGCGGGAAAAGAGAATGGAGCAGGCCATTTACGGCAATCTGAAACTGATGAAGGAGACATTGACCGGAGATCAGTACAGAAGCTACCTCGGGTTATTGAATCTGACGTACAATAACCGCATCAAGATGCTTCGCGCAGATAGCTTGCAGGATACGTATTGGGTCAATCAAACCGATTGACCGAATTAAATTAAAGATTGTGAGAAGTCCGGGCTTGTGAAAGTCCGGACTTTTTTGTATCCGCAAAATTTTATTCCCCTCGCAGCTTGCATTATCTTTGTGGCCAAAATTAATGAAGAGATGAATGCAATTTGGATCGTACTGCCGATTCTTTCCCTGTTAATGTTCAATTTGGGTCTCACACTCGAGTGGAAAGATTTCCTGCTGTTCCGCCGACGCCCGCGCGCCGTCTTTACTGGATTAGTCGGACAGATCATTGTTCTTCCGGCACTTGCCATGATGCTGGGCTGGGCGTTTCGTCTGCCTCCACTGTTCTTCATCGGACTGGTACTTATCGCCTGCTCGCCGGGAGGCAGTTCGTCCAATATTTTTTCCATGCTTGCCAAAGGAGATGTGGCCCTGTCGGTCACATTAACGGCTTTGAGTAGCGTCATCACCCTGTTCACCCTACCGTTTATCATGGGATTGGCCGTATATATGGCCGGTGGCGAAAGCATCGACGTGCATTTGCCTGTAAGAGGACTGATCATCCAGAATCTCTTACTGATGTTGCTTCCGATTGCGGCTGGGATATTCGTCAGACGACGTTCTCCGTCAGCCGCCATCGCGATTGACCGGGCACTGTCGCGGATTGCGTTCCCCGCGCTGATTCTCTTGGCAACCCTCTTCTTTGTGCAGCACCGGGAGACGATTCGCGAACATATCGGTTTGCTCGGGGCGTGCATCACGTCGATGATCTTGCTTGCCGCCTTCGCCGGAGCGGGACTGGCACGATCCATGCAACTGCGAAAACGCGAACGGCGCACCATCATCATCGAAGTAGGCATGCAAAATGCGGCGCAAGGCATCGCCGTTGCCACCAGCCCGATTATCTTCAACAACGATCTGATAGCCGTGCCGTCTATCATCTATGCCCTGCTGATGAATGTGATCCTGCTGATTTACGTCGGCGGGCTGAAACGGCTCGATCATCAGCCGGCCTTTGAAAAAAAGTAGCATAACCGGAATTCCTTTTCTGCCCATCATCGTGTGAGAACCTCTTACCTCGTACCTCCTTCACATACCCCCAATAATGGGGATTGACAGAGTAGAAAAAACAACTTATTTTTGCCTTGCAAAAATAAAGGAGAAAATGAAATTATCGGACTTACATAATGGCGAATCGGGGATGATCGTACGGGTTACGGGGCATGGCGCTTTCCGGCGACGCATCATCGAAATGGGTTTTGTACGCGGTCAGCACGTGACATCGGTGCTCGACTCTCCGCTGAACGACCCGGTGAAATATTCCGTAATGGGATACGAAGTCTCGCTTCGGCGCAGCGAGGCAGCTATGATTGAAGTGCTTTCGGAAGAAGAAGCGGAGAAAGCCTTTGAAGAAACGAAAGATGTACATCGTACGAATGGTGTGGCCGACCATGAAACGACCGTGACACACAACGGATCACCATCTGCAACCCGTCACAAGAACGAAATTCGTATCGCGCTGGTGGGCAATCCGAACAGCGGTAAAACATCGCTCTTCAATGTGCTATCCGGAGGGCGTGAACATGTGGGTAATTACAGCGGCGTCACCGTCGCAGCCAAGAGCGGACACTTCACATACAACGGTTATAAATTCAACATCACCGACTTACCCGGCACTTATTCACTCTCTCCCTACTCGCCCGAAGAGCGTTACGTCCGACAGCATATTTTCGACAATCAGCCCGATGTGATTATCAATGTCGTCTCGGCGTCAAACCTCGAACGCAACCTTTACCTCACAACTGAGCTCATCGACTTGAGCCAGCCCGTGGTTGTTGCTCTGAATATGTACGACGAACTTACTAACAGCGGTGCTACGCTCGATTACCCTCACTTCGGTGCGATGATTGGTATCCCTATGGCCCCAACCGTTGCTAAGAACGGTAAAGGACTCGATAAATTGCTGGATACCGTAATCGACGTCTTCGAGAATCGGAGTACGATCCAGCGTCAGATACGGATCAATTACGGCACAGCCATCGAGGCGGAACTCGACAAACTTTCGACAAAGATGCAAGCGGCCGACGACCTGCCGTATCAGTTTCCTCCCCGTTACTGGGCGTTAAAGATGTTGGAAGACGACAGCGAGGCCGAACGTATGCTCGGTCATTGTGCGAACTACGCCGCATGGAAAGATGCGGCCGACCACGCAAAGACACGGCTCAAACGTCAGCTGAACGACGATATGGAGGCGACCGTAATCGATTTCAAATACGGCTTTATTGCCGGTGCTTTGCAGGAGGTTTATACACCGGGCAATCAAGACACACATCGTAAGACGGGCTTTATCGACCGCTTGGTGGCCAACCGATGGTTGGGCTTCCCCATCTTTATCTTCCTGATGTGGCTCACATTCATGACTACGTTCTGGCTGGGCGCTTTCCCGCAAGAGTGGATCGAAACAGGATTCGCCAGCCTCGGCGAATGGATCACCTCCTCCATGGCAGACGGAGCATTGAAGGATTTACTCGTGAACGGCATCATCGGCGGAGTAGGCAGTGTGGCCGTTTTTCTGCCGAACATTCTGGTGCTGTATCTCTTCATCTCCCTGATGGAAGATTCGGGCTACATGGCGCGCGCGGCATTTATCATGGATCGCATCATGCACCGGATGGGATTACACGGCAAATCATTTATCCCTTTGCTGATGGGATTCGGATGTAATGTACCGGCCATCCTGGCCACACGCACGATCGAGAGCCACAGCAGCCGGTTGATCACAATCCTGATTAACCCCTTCATGTCATGCAGTGCTCGACTCCCTGTTTATCTTCTGCTGGCAGGAACGTTCTTCCCGAACAGTGCCGGAACTATACTCGTCCTACTTTATTTCTTCGGTATCGGAGTAGCCGTAGTCACGGCGCGATTGCTTCGTCGGGGAGTATTCAAAGCCGACGAAACGCCTTTTGTGATGGAGCTTCCTCCGTATCGTATGCCTACCCTACGTGCGACACTCAGACACATGTGGGATAAAGGCGAGCAATACCTGCGAAAGATCGGAGGCGTTGTGCTTGTGGCGTCGGTGATCATCTGGTTTTTGAGCTATTATCCGCGTCCGTCGGCCGATGTGCCCGCTGTCGCTGAAACCGAAGTAGCCGATTCACAACAATACGAGAACTCATACCTCGGACGGTTAGGGAAATTCTGCGAACCGATCGTGCACCCGCTCGGTCTGAACTGGAAGGCAGCCATCGCCCTGATCTCCGGCTCTCCGGCCAAAGAGGTAATCGTTAGTACGCTCGGCGTACTGTATAGTAATGAAGACGAAACGACGCTCTCCAGCACGTTGCTCGCCTCGGGCGATTTCACGCCACGCTCGGCACTCGCGTTCCTCGTGTTCGTCCTGCTCTATTTTCCGTGCATCGCTTCGATTGCAGCGATTGCCAAAGAAACAGGAAGTCGAAAATGGGCGGTATTCTCCATGATTTACAACACGAGTATCGCATGGATAGCGGCTTTTGCCATCTATCACCTGGCAGGAATCTTCTTTTAATTGAAGAATCCTGCTTCTCAAAAAGTGCTATTTTGAAATATAAAAGAGAACAGCCCCGCTGAAGCGAGGCTAAACATTGGGTGCGAGCCGCCCGAAGCGTGACACGCCCCTATTTCTTTCAATACAAAGGTGGATTTATTCTAACTTCTGCACAGAATTGTTCTGATTCAAGTCTGACTTTTTTCAGCAACAAACGCTTTTGACGTAATCGCTTTTACTCTATACAAGAGATATAAGAGTGTCAATGTTTACTCGCGGAAACGAACAAGGTGTATACATGATCCCTCACCCTTGCGGAATGAGGCTGAAATAATTCGGGCTTTCAGCCCTTATGCTCCCTTTAATTGTTTAGATGTTGATTTGTTGAGTTGAACGCTAAACAACAAACACCTAAACGGCTAAATGTCCGAAGGACTGACCGCTGATTGTTGAAAAAGCCCTGAAAGGGCGAGATCATTCAGCCCAATGCGAAGCGTTGGACAAAAACGGAAAAACACTCCGCCGAAGGGCTGAAAACCTGACTTTTTATGAAACAAAAAGTTTATCGGAGAGGAATGATTCTTTTTATCTCTCTTTGAAAAGTCTTTTTTCGACTGTAAACAGAGAGGTATTCCATCTGAAAAGACTGCCTGCAGAAAAACAGCATGGCGGACTATCGATTTTTTCTTTTTATTCGCTGCGTAGTTGAAATTATTAGCTAACTTCGCAAAGTTTTAAAAAAGTTATATCAAACAACATCTAAACATCATGAGTAATCGATTTACAAGAAGACAATTTCTGAAAACGGCAGCTCTCGGAGCTGCGGGAATCGCTGTTTTTCCTCAGTTTATCACATCGTGCAAGGACAAACAAACAACCTCCGGCGACGGAATTATCCGGATTGGATTCATCGGATTGGGTCAACAAGCCATGTACCTACTCAATGGATATATGAGTATTCCCGACGTGCGGGTAGTTGCCGGTGCCGATGTATATGGAGTGAAAAGAGAACGTTTCCTCAAGAGGGTAAAAGAACATTACGCCAATCAACAGGAAGAAGTGGCGGTGGAAGTCTTCGAAAATTACAAAGATTTGCTGGCGCGCGAGGAGATCGACGCGGTTGTCATCGCTTCGCCCGATCACTGGCATGCCTTTATGGCCATCGACGCCTGCAAAGCCAAGAAACATATTTATCTGGAGAAACCCCTTACGTTCACGATTCATGAAGGCAAAATGCTGGTGAAAGCCGTCCGCGAAAACGGAGTGATTTTGGGCGTGGGCAGCCAGCAACGTTCCGATCCGAATTTCCAACATGCCGTGAAGATGGTTCAGGAAGGTAAAATCGGTAAAATAGAACGGGTGAATGCCTATGTGGGCGCTCCTCCCAAGCCGTATGATTTGCCCGAAGAGTCTGTTCCGGCCGATCTGAACTGGCCGTTGTGGCTGGGTCCGTCGGAGTACGTACACTACAACGCGGAGCTTAACCCGCCGATCTCGCTCGATCCCGAGCAGAACGAACAGTTCTGGGGCGGTTGGCGCTGGTACAGCGAACTGGGCGGAGGATTTACCACCGACTGGGGGGCTCACATGTTCGACATTGCCCAATGGGGATTGGGTATGGACAAGAGCGGACCGGTTGAAATTATTCCGGCCGGATACGAAGATACAAAGTTCCTGACCTACAAATACGCCAACGGTGTAATCATGACGGAAGAGCCTTTCAACGAAAAACAGACGAAAGGAGTGAAATTCTGGGGCGACAAGGGTTGGATTGAAGTGTCGAGAGAGCATTTCCTCGCGTCGGACGACAGTCTGTTGCCGCCTAAAACGGAGGAGAGCGAAGGGGCTTACGAAACGAAGATTCCTCACCTTGCCAATTTCATCGAAGCCGTAAAAACGAAAACCGATCCGGTCGTTCCGGTAGAGATCGGCCATCGCTCGTGCACGGTCTGCACGCTCGGAAACATCGCCTACGAAATGAAGCGTCCGATTCAATGGGATCCGGAAGCCGAAAAGTTTGTAAACGATCCGGAAGCCGAGGCCAACCGGCTGTTCCACAAAACGTATTCGGAAGGTTATACGCTTTAACACATAACAAGGTCATCCCGAAAAAGCATTACCGGCTGATAAAAAGAGAAATGCCGGAGTACTTCAAGAGGCTGTGCCCAAACATTACGTTTTGGAAACAGCCTCTCTTTTTTCGTTAATGGCTTCTTTTGCCGTCGTCTTCGCGGCTCACGTTATTTATGCCCGACGGAACGCCTTGCCCTGCGCCGGAAGAGACGCACGATATATTTTATTCCCAGTACCACGCCGCTCAATGATACGAACGTGCCGCCGAGCAGCAGTGTCCACATCACCGTCGTCCACAGTACGGGATTCTCTGTCAGAAACTTGAAACGCAGCGCATGCAGAGCGGAATACATCCAAAAACGTGCCCGACGACGCGTATTGTATTCGCGCAAACGGCCATCAGACGGTGTGATGTAGTAACAGCTCCGGTCTTCATTTTCGACACTGACTTTCCAGACGGGCAGCTCCAACCTACGCTTACGGTCAAGGTAATACGTGTCGTACTCGTTCAGTTGTTCGGTGAGGATGACGGCATCATCGCCGTGAATCCTGCGTACGGCCTCGGTGGCCTGCGCTTCCGTCAAGGCAAGCGGTTGAGCCGTCGTGGCGTCGATCGTCAGCCGTTCGGCTCCGGAGAGCACGATTTCATACGTGGGCAAGCCGAAGAAGTGTGACCAGCGTATCTCGGTGATACGTCCGTCGTACTGACTGATCAGCGCCTTATAATCGAGCGGATAAGCAGCAGACGACGGCGCCAGAGCTTCCATCGTCTGACGCATAGGATATTTTTGATGCTCTTTCACGAGCCATTCGGGAGGGTCGGTAAGCGACATCATCCCACTGAACGCCCACGTCAGGGCAAAGAGTCCGAAAAGAATTCCCGTGACGTGATGCCAGTAATACCATTTCTTCTTATACGGGAACCATTTCTTTTTCCGCCGGCGCGACTTCGCACTGACGTAAATACCTGCATAGAGACCGGCTATGACCATGATGGAGCCGATGCCCGAAAGCCAAATAACGGTTTTGATCCACAATTCGCGGTCTTGCCTTAGCAACGTAAAGTAGACCCAGTGAGGCACCGCACCGACCCATGCCCAAAGGCGCTCGGAGCGCGTCGTATATTGCAGCACCTCACCGCTGCGCGACGAGATGTAGAGCTCGGTGCCGTCGTTGTCGGCAAAATGAAACTTATAAATGGGAAACTCCTCCTTCAGTCGTCCGAAAGGTATCCACTGATCTAAAGCACGAAGCGAATCGATGCGGCTGACGGGAGCGTTGCACCAGAGCGCGGCCACACGAGCGATATATGCTCCTTCGATGACAGGCAGTTGCTCGGCGCTGTCGGCGGGCAGACGGAACATCTCCTTGCCGCTGCGAATCTCGTAAACGGTCTGTCCGAGATAACGGCTGACCGACAGTTCGTCGATTGTACAAGTGTCGGGCAAGCGTCGCGCCAGCTCATCGACCGAAGGCAGATCGGTACCGAGCGGCTCCAGCTTGGCCGCTTTCTCGTCGCGACCGGCCGACGGAAACCCGTGATAAATCATCACGATACCCGACACGAACCACACGAAAAACAAGACGCTGAGCAACGTGCCCAGCACCCGGTGAATGGAAAACATAATACGTGAAAACATGGTGTTTGAATTATGATATGAATGAAATAAACGAAGAAGCGGCTGTGTCGGAGAAAAAAGAATCTCTTCGACGCCGCTTCTTCCTCTTAGAGAAAAGAATGGATTATGCGCTTTATTTTATTCATTTAAAATGAATACGAGGCTGAAAGCAGGAAATTACGCGGCATGCTGGGCACAAACTGGTTGCCGAGCGACTGGTTGAAATAATCCTGATCGAACAGATTGTTCACATTCAATCCCAAACGAACGTTATTCCTCATCTGGTACGAAAGGCCTGCATTGGCCAGCCAGAAAGCATCGAACGATGTCGTATTGTCGGCATTGCGGAAAACCTTATCCTGATACGTCACGTCGAAGTTTACTCCCCAACCTTTCAGCACGTCGTCGGCCACTTCATAGTCGCCATAGACATAGAACGTATGTTTGGGAATGCGGGCATATTGTTTTCCTTTCAGACGGTCGCTTTCGAGGTACGGATTATCGGCGATCTCACGCACACGCGCGTCGGTATAACCGTATCCGGCCGTCAGTGACATTCCGGTGATCGGCTTGTACGTTAGCTCGACATCAAAACCTTTCGAATCCATACGACCAACCTGTCCCAGAATCTCTTTCCCTAAAGTATCGCCTTTGACAATATCGCCTTTGTTTCCCAACGTATATTGGATATTCTTTTTGTTGATATAGAAAAGGCTGACATTGGCTTCAAGTTTCTCGCCCAACGCGTAGCGCGCACCTGCTTCGATCTGGAAGCCCTGCTCGGGATCGAATACTTTGCCGTTTTTCGTAGGGAAGAATTCTTTACCGTGACGGTCGTAGTAGCGTACATCGTCGCGGTAGAAGCTGACAATCGGTTTGAAGTACGAACCGATCGACGCATAGAGCGAAAGCTGGTCGGCCGGCAGATAAACAGCTCCGATACGATACGTGAACGCGCCGGTCGTTACACGACTGAAAAGCGTATCGTTCGGCATGTCGTAGCTACGTTGCCCGTTGAGGGTCGGTACACCGGCCGCACGCTTATAGCTGTACAAGTCGTAACGTGCCGCGAGCAACACTTTCAGTTTGTCACTGAATTCAACCAAGTCTTGCAGGTAGAACCCGTGCATTTGGGTACGTTGAACGGATACTTTACCGAAATTGGTTTCCATCCAGCCGATGCTGTGCGGATTATGCACGGTACCCCGTCCCGTCAGACCGGGTCCGTAAACATTCTTTCCCAAATCGTAGCCGCTGTATGTGTCACGAATCAGCGCGATCAGCGAATATCCCGCCAAATAATTGTGCTTAATCGTTCCGGTCGAAAACTTTCCGTTCAACTCCAACTGATTGTTGTATGTCTGCGCCATGTGCGAAAAACGCAACGGGAAATTATAACGAATCGAATCGAGCGAAATATATCTTTTCCGCATTTCACCCTTGTAGTCTTTGTTTTTATTTTTTTTGTCGAAATACAGATAATTATAGTAATGCTTGTAGATCGGTTTATCACTCGTCAGGTAGACCAGGTCTTCGGTACCGAAATAGTCGATATCGTCGTTCGTGTACGAGAACTTATTCATCAGTTTGGCGGCGTCGCTAAACGTATGTTTCCACATAAGCGAAGCGTTGAAGTTACGGTTATACATAAAGTCAGACTCACTGTTATAACGCGCCTTGCGATCTAACCCCGGCAACATATCGCCTTTGCTGAGGTACTTCGAATTATCGGACGTCTTGTAAATATCGGCAGGCATTACATCGGGCAGACCGATTTCGGTGGGATAATAGTCGCGGTGAGCGGCGATACGAATATCCAGCTCGTCGGCCTCAGTCAGCTTACCGCCCAAGGCCAGATAGCCCGACAAGCGGTGCATGGCATTATCGCGCCACCCTTCCTGCGTCTGATAATTGAAGTTCGCGAAGTAATTGAGCGGCCCTGCGAGTTTGCCTCCGAAACCAAGCGTCGTTTGCAGATTGTAATAACTGCCATATGCGATGCGCGCGTCGACTTTTTGCTTTTCAGAAGGAGCCTTACGGACAATGTTAAGCACACCGCCCACAGCCGACTGTCCGTAAAGCACCGATGCCGGCCCTTTGAGCAGTTCGATGCTCTCGATCGACGAGAGGTCCATGAACGGATACGAATTGTTGATCGATGACCGCTCGTCGCGTACGCCGTCGACCATCACGATGGAGTGGTCGAAACCACGGATCGAAATCTGTTGAAACGCACCGTACGAAGTCTGTACCCTCACGCCGGGCAAGAAACGCACCGCATCCTGAATGTTGCGGATACCGCGGTTTTCGAGCACCTTCGAAGGCAAACTGTTCGTCGATACCGGCAAGAAAGACGAAGGAACGTCGAGTTTCATCACGGACACTTTCTTTCGCAGTGCCCCCGTTACCGAAACTTCGTCGAGATGAAAGGTGGTGTCTTGAAAGTTTGTGTAACCTTTTTGTTCTTGTGCCTGCGCGGTACACAAAGCACCGGAGAGCACAACACATAACGTAATACTTTTGATTCTCATAAAACTAATACTATTAAAATAACTGTTTTCTTTTATTCTGCATAGCATAGCTTCGGTGTGTGGCGTCGAATGGTGAAGAATACGAAGTGTAGTCCGGCACACGTAGCGGACGCATTTTTTTCCTCATTCGCTTTTCTACCCGAAAGCTATCTGATGTTATATTTGTACGGCAGGTCTTCTGACTTGTTCCCGAAAACGAACCTTCCCGGCTTGATGGCCAGTGGTATCCTTCGTTTTCGTTGGTTGCGGAACTTACAGCTGCGGGGACAGTTCCGGATTTACACCGGATTCCCTTTTAAGCAATCGCTTGCACCGATACAAACGTTTTTTTTATAGGCTCTCTATTCGTCGTGCCGGTATTCGTACCCGGGCGTCGCATAGATTTTTTTTCTTTCTACGATGTCCGTCATCTTATGATGCAGACTGAAGCGGATATGATCGATAAATACGGCACGAATACCGTCATATTCTCCCAATCCTTTCATTTTCGTTTCTACCTGAAACCCTTTGGATTCAAGTTCTTCTTTCATATCGCCGGCAATGTCGTTCTTGGCATGGTCGCCGGCTACGAACATGAGCGGACATAATACCACACGTTCGGCCCCGCTCTTCTTGATCCGCGCTTCGGTATCGGAAAGCATCGGGTAGCCTTCGAGCGTCACGACGAAATGATGCTCGTGTCCTTCGGCCTTCATCACATCGCCCAGCATGGCGTACTGTGCCGTGGCGGGCATATACGTTCCGTGACCGACCCATACGACAGCCCGCCCCTTCTCCGACGCGGAGCCGCCGAGCGTGGCAGCTACTGTCCGGTAATCATCGGGAGCGTACAACAACGGCGTCCCTACGCGAATATCCTTAAAATCGGCCGATACGCCGGCTACCTCGCGACGCAGGGCTTCCATTTCAACGCCTTCGATCAGCGTCGTAGGCTGTACGATCACGTGTGTGTAACCGTGTCTTTTCAACCAGTCGAGCTCTTCGAGCGGAGTCTTTTTTGCAATGTCTCTTTTGGCGAGACGTTGAATCACTGTGCGTGACGTATACGCTTCGCGCACCTTAAAATCGGGAAACGTTTCCTGAACCTGCGCCGTCAGACGGTCGATCGTCAGAGCACGTGTGTCGTCATGCGTCGTACCGAAATAAACCATTACGATCGCCGCCTTGTCGTTTTCCGACATCGTTTTCAGCATGTCCGAATGAACGAAGTTCCTTCCCTCATGCGCCTTGCATATACTCATTACCATAAGCATACCCATTATTAAATACGTTTTCATCATCTTTCTGATTTTATAAGTGAAAAATTAAAAGTGAATAGTG
>NZ_JAUMYS010000058.1 GCF_030528505.1 Tannerella sp. | reverse complement strand
TGACAATTAACAATTAACCATTGACAATTAAATTAGTGCAACTTGTGGTAAATCTGACTGCTGACCGCTAAACAAAAAACATCTGAACGTAGAAAAGACTGAATCTCCTATTGCGGTTCTTGGACTTCTACGTATTTTTGCATCAGGGAAATGTAATTAAAACGTAGAATAATGAACCGCTTTATTTTTATGACAGCTGTCCTGTTGACGGCCACCTTATGGGCGACGGCACAGTCGACCACCGCTCAAAAGTTCAAGGCAACGTACCGGAACACTAACCCGACAAACGAGATGCGTATTTTTGCCTACATCGCCGACCCCGACAGTAGTGGCACGAACATACGCCGCATACCGGGCGGAGAGGTGATTCAAACGATCCGCTTCGAGGAAGAAGATTTCAAAGCGTATGGCGTAGAAGTCCTTGAATCGTGGAACGGTTGGTTTCGTATCGCTCCCCAAATCGAAGAGTTGACGGCCGAAGAAGAAATGATTGTGTTGGACGGAAAAGAGGCGTGGATCCACGGATCGCTGCTGGCCAACGACACGCGCAACTATGGCGAGAACGCGCAACTGACCTTCTATACCCGTCCCGACACGAACAGTCCGGTGGCATTTACGATTGAGCAGGAGGAGCAGGTCACGTTTGTCGACGTCCGCGTCGGATGGTCTAAAGTCAAATACGTTTCGCCCGAGGGAAAAGCCTTCGTCGGGTGGGTACAAAACGAATGGCTGTGCTGGAATCCGCTCACGACGTGTCCGTAACGATGAAACCCCACGAAACACCGTCCGATGCAATGAAGGTGCTGTATCACTATGTGCATCAGCATCCGAAACGAGGTTATCGGCTTGTCTACGGCGACGGTCGCATAGTGAATGCCCGGTATCAGACTGTTCGGATGAAGCCTGACGAGAAAACTTCCGTTCCCGATATCTCTTTCGTATTTTTCGACCGGGAGAACGATCGGACCGTTGAGGTCGACCGCCATCACATGCCCGGAAGGATCAGCCAGAACGGCCGTGTCGTGATAGATCTGGGGCAGCCGGACACGTTTCCCGCGTATCGCCTGTTACCCAAGCATGGGCGGGATTATGCCGCTGTGGAGCAACTGACCGGCCTTTCGGACGACGAATTGGCTCCTCTTTGGCCTCGTCTACTCCAATGGTTTCGGTACGAAGACTGTCCGATCGTTCAAAACATGCTCGTCTTACTGTCAGCGCATCAAACCGAAGTGGAAACACATCTGGTCGCTGTCTTGGCGCCGGCGCAATCCGACACGGCATGGAAACGCCGGGTGATCGAAACATTACTCCCCGCTCTTGAGGACACCATCGGTTTAACGCTGATGGAGGCACTGTCCCGGCTGGCCGAAAGCCCGACACCGGAAGAAGCATCTGTATCGCTCGATCGTGTCGCCTGGAAGTGGTTGGATGACACGGCATAGGTTTCGCACCGCGATACCTCACTTTTCTTTAACCTAAATTACGCGATAGGCAGTTCGGCGTTTACCATTATTTAATTGTTAATTGTCAATGGTTCATTGTCATACCGGGTACATGATGCGGCGTGTACCATGCATAACAATTAACAATTAACCCTTAACAATTAATATATGTCAGGCTTACAGCCCTCCCAATGGGTGCTACCTTTTTTCCCAACGCTCCGCTTCGCTCCACATTGGGCTGAATTATTTCGCCCTTTCAGGGCTCTTTCAGCAATCAGCGGTCAGCATTCAGCACAGGACAGCCAACAAATCAACAACTAAACAAATAAACATCTCAACAATTCAACAACTCAGCATGTCAACGAATCAACACCTCAACCCCCGAAGAGCATACAAGGGCTGAAAGCCCGGATTATTTCAGCCCCATCCCGCAAGGGTGGGGGATTGACATCCAGACCTTGTTCGCAGGGCTGAAGGCCTGAATTAAATTCATTCTTAGTAGGCGAAGGTTAGAACGTATAACCGACCGTCAACAGCCCGTCGGACGTGGCAAATTCCACATCCTCGCGGTACTTGTAATGCGTGCGGCGGGAGTAGTAACTGTTCGAAAGGCTGACGTTCCACTTCTGAGAAGCGTAGTACGACAGTTTCAACGAGAAGACGCCGAGACGGGCGTGCCCGGCATCGCCCTGCATATTGATGTCTCGCACGTTAACCGTCGATAAGTCCAGCTCCGGATCGTATCCTTTCCATGTGTAAATGTGGTAGTGCTCCATGTTTATCATTAGTTCGATACGTTTTTTAAACGTCAATCCGGTATATGTTTTGACGCTGTAACCGCTGCCCAGATTGTAATCGCGATTGTCGACGAAGAAATAGTCGGTCAGACTTGCTCCGAGAGCGATACCGTTCAGGTAGAACTCATGTCGGAGATCGAAATAATGGTTCGGTAAGGCTTTTTTCTGATAGATCAGTCCTCCGCCGAGCGCGGCCGCTTCGGCGATACGGTACGGAGCAACGAGCTGCCCGTCGCGCGCTTTAATCCGCGAATTGTAGTAGTCGAAATGCTGAAATACTCCCGTCGATAACGAGCGCGCCCCCGATTCCCACACTTTTTTGCCCCAGAGGGCTGCGATGGCATTCACCTGCGTAAGAACAGGCTGGTTCGAAAACAAATCGAACGACGTATGAAAGCGAAAATATTCGTAGGGCGAATAGTAATCATCGTCAAACAGTTCGCCATAGGCAAGAAGCAGCCCAAGGTTGACGCTGAATTCTCCGTATCGTGAACGTTCCTGCTCGGAAAGGAAACGCACTCCGCTGTACAAGCTCAGATCGACGTCGACCGGTGCGCAAACATTGCCTTTGTAAGGCCGTATGCGCCAAGCCTCGCCCGACAGGAGGCGGTTGAAAGCCCGCATGGGCGAAGCGATTCCTCCCACGACTTCGCTCACCACACGCGGAAAGCCGGAGAGCCGACTGTCGAGAATCAAATCGGAGAGCCGAAACGTGATTTCACCCAGCTCTACTCCGCCGAACGTCGTGCAAAACAGATCGTTGACCGACGGCAGTTCGTTTTCCATAAAATATTCCCACATCAGGCTGCCTCCGAACGTGAACGGTACCGATTCCCAGAAACGCATCCCGTTCGATCGGGCGGAGTTAAAATAGAGCGATCCGTGATACGGGTGCGCAATCAGGTTGGTCGAAAACTGATCGGTATCCCAAACCGGCAAGGTGCCGAGGTTTGTTTTGATGGAACGTGCATTGATCCGCGCAAAGTCTTCGTCCATGATGAAATGGTTGAATCCCCATACAAGCATATTCAGTCCGAATACTTCGCCGGCTGCCAGAACCGGTTTTCGTGTAAGAACCGGAATCGTGTCCGTTGAAGGAATTTCGGCTACCGACAGGGAGTCGTTCGATAGGTCGAGCGCTTTCACCTGAGGTGCCATAAAGTATAAACATGCGGTTAGAATGAGTAAAAGTCGTTTCATTTCTGTTTGTTATCTAAAAAAACAGAAACAAAAATACAGGCAATTTTCCGATCTTCCAAGCCTTGCCGGCATAGTGCCGATGAAAAAAACGAAGACTCAACGGTGTGAAAAAACTTCGCTGAAAGTCAGCGGACATCATTCGTCACGAGCCGTACATGAGAAGAACGGGATTTCGCGTGTAGGGAAATAATACGTACTTTTGCGGCCAAAAAAAATAAGGATGCGGATGCGAATATCTGCATCAGGGGAAAAAAAGATGAAGCTATTTTTTTTGAGCCTCGCCAGCGGGAGCAGCGGAAACTGTTATTATGTAGGTACATCCGATTACGGTATTTTGATCGATGCCGGTATCGGTATCCGGACGATTAAAAAAGTGCTGAAAGACCGGGGCGTCGAATTTGAAAAGATCATGGGAGTGCTCGTTACGCACGACCATGCAGACCATATCAAGACGATCGGCTGTCTCGGCGAACGCTGTCACATCCCGATCTATGCTACCGAAGCCGTGCATGAGGGTATTGCCCGTAGCCGTTATGTGGAGGAAACATTGGTTCACTCGCGCCGCGTGATCGAGAAAGAAGTGCCGTTCATGATCCGTGATTTCCGCATCGAAGCCTTCGATGTGCCTCACGACAGCAGTGAAAACGTAGGTTATCTGATTACTTACGGCAATCATCGCCTGACGATTGCTACCGATGTGGGGCATATCACGGATACCATCAGCAAATACGTACGTATGGCCAATCATCTGGTGTTGGAAGCGAACTACGACGAAGAAATGTTACGTTTCGGAAATTATCCGGAATTTCTTAAAGAGCGTGTGGCAAGTCCGACCGGTCATCTGAGCAATCATCAGGCGGCTGAATTTTTGGTGACTCATTATACGCCGGCCTTGAAAAATATCTGGCTCTGCCACCTGAGCCGTGAAAACAATCATCCCGATTTGGCTTACAAGACGGTCGATATGCGTCTTTCGGCAGAAGGGATACGGGTGGGTAAAGATGTGCGTTTGACCACGCTCAAACGTATGACGCCTTCGCCGCTCTTCGAGTTAGACGACTTTTAAGCTGCTTACTCCAGCAAGTCGCGTATTTTCGCGTCGGCACGCAACTCGATTTCGGGCGTAATATTGTCTTTCAGATGCTTCATCAGGATGGCAATGACGGCCAAATCGTCCGTATAACCCAACCCGGCAATGAGGTCGGGAACGAGGTCGATCGGCAGGATAAAATAGCCTAAGGCACCCACAATGTATGCCTTATCGCGCAGCGGTACATGCTCGCTTTTCATCATATAATAGAGTAGAAGAACCGGGCGCAACACACTGGTACCGGCTTTTTGGGCAATGCGTCGTACTTTACGCCAAAAACGGTTGTCATCGTAATATTTACTGTACGATCCTGTTTCTTCAAGGCGTCGAATGGGCAGATTTTCGTTGTTCAATTCGTCCATTTCAGGCTGTTTTTGTTGTTTTGCAGAGGCAAAGGTAATACATTATTTCGGGAATCGTGCGGAAAAGGGGAAGAAAGATTTGCGGGATTCGGAAAAGATGTGTAATATTGAAGGCTTTTTTTGAGCATAGTCAGAAACATCATAAAAATATTGAACAAACATGGAAGTACACAGATTTCAAGGAGAATGGCCTAAGATTGGAATTCGTCCGACCATCGACGGACGAATGGGCGGAGTGCGCGAGTCGCTCGAAAAACAAACGATGGACATGGCAAAAAGTGTCGTTAAGCTACTGACGAAAACGCTGAAATATCCCGACGGGAAGCCGGTGGCGTGTGTGATTGCCGATTCAACCATCGGGCGCGTGACCGAGAGCGCAGCCTGTGCCGAAAAGTTCAGGCGAGAGAACGTGGCGGTGACGATTACCGTAACTCCCTGCTGGTGCTACGGCAGCGAAACGATGGACATGGATCCGCACACGGTGAAAGCCGTCTGGGGATTCAACGGAACGGAGCGTCCGGGAGCCGTTTATCTGGCGGCTGTGCTGGCGGCTCACGCGCAAAAAGGATTGCCGGCTTTCGGCATCTACGGACACGAGGTGCAGGACGCCGACGCGAAAGATATCCCGGCCGATGTGCGCGAAAAACTGCTGCGTTTTGCACGTGCGGGGATGGCCGTCGCTCTGATGCGCGGCAAGTCTTATCTGTCGATCGGCGCCGTATGCATGGGTATTGCCGGGTCGATCGTCGATCCCGATTTCTTCGAGAATTATCTCGGTATGCGTTGCGAAGGGGTCGATGAAGTTGAGATCATCCGTCGCATGGAAGACGGAATTTACGATAAGGACGAGTATAAGAAAGCGCTTGCGTGGGCAAAGAAAAATTGCAAGCAGGGCGAAGATATTATCAACCGCAAAGACTTGGCAAAGACTAAAGCGGAGCACGAAAAAGACTGGGAGTTTATCGTGAAGATGACCCTCATCGTACGTGACCTGATGGTCGGGAATCCCAAACTCAAAGCGCTTGGATTCGGCGAAGAAGCGCTCGGACATAACGCGATCGCCGCAGGTTTCCAGGGACAGCGCCAGTGGACGGACTTCTATCCGAACGGCGACTTTACCGAAGCGCTCCTCAACTCATCGTACGACTGGAGCGGCATTCGTGCTCCCTTCATACTCGCCACCGAGAACGATTCGCTCAATGGCGCAGCCATGTTGTTCGGCTATCTGCTGACGAATACGGCTCAGATCTTTGCCGATGTCAGAACGTACTGGAGTCCCGAAGCCGTATTGCGCGTTGCGGGTAAAAAACTGACCGGCAAAGCGGAAAAAGGGATCATCCACCTGATCAATTCCGGTGCGGCCACACTCGACGGTTCGGGCCAGCAAAGCGACAAAAAAGGCAAACCGGTGATGAAGCCGTTCTGGGAGATTACGAAAGACGAAGCGCAGGCCTGTCTCGACGCAACGACCTGGATGCCCGCTAACCGTGAATATTTCCGTGGCGGAGGGTATTCTTCGAAGTTTCTCACCAAGGGAGGAATGCCTTGCACGATGATGCGCCTGAACATCGTTAAAGGCGTTGGCCCCGTACTCCAACTGGCCGAAGGATGGACGGTAGACCTCGACGAAAAAACATTCCGAATCCTCGACGATCGGACCGACAAGGGCTGGCCGACAACGTGGTTCGCACCGCGGCTCACCGGCAAAGGTCCGTTCAAAGACGTCTACTCGGTAATGAACAACTGGGGGGCTAATCACGGAGCGATCAGTTACGGACATATCGGCGCCGATTTGATTACTCTGGCTTCGATGCTTCGAATACCTGTTTGCATGCATAATGTGGAAGAAGACGATATCTTCCGTCCGGCTTCGTGGAACGCCTTCGGGATGGATAAGGAAGGATCGGACTACCGGGCTTGCCGCACTTACGGTCCGCTTTACGGGAAATATTGAACGAAGCGCGAGACCATGAAGAAACAGTCGATCTTACATAAGGACGGGGTGAGTTATGTCATCCCGTTCGTTTTAATTACGTTTTGCTTCGCTCTCTGGGGCTTTGCCAACGATATTACCAACCCGATGGTCAAGGCGTTCTCGAAGATATTCCGCACCAGCGTGACCGAAGGAGCGCTTGTTCAGGTCGCATTCTACGGAGGCTATTTCGCGATGGCCTTTCCGGCAGCCATTTTCATCCGCAAATATTCATACAAAGCGGGTATCCTGATGGGGCTTGCGTTGTATGCCGCCGGCGCGTTCCTTTTTTTTCCGGCTAAAATGACCGGAAGCTATTACCCGTTTCTTATCGCTTATTTTATTCTCACCTGCGGACTCTCGTTCCTCGAAACGAGCGCCAATCCGTATATTCTCTCGATGGGAACGGAGGAGACGGCCACGCAGCGGCTCAATTTTGCCCAGTCGTTCAACCCGATCGGCTCGTTGATGGGCATGTTCGTGGCCATGACATTTATTCAGGCACGGTTAGACCCGATGGACACGGCACAACGCGCAATGCTCGACGATGCGCAGTTCGAAGCCCTCAAACAGTATGATCTCGGCGTGCTGATCACGCCTTATCTGGTTATCGGTGTCGTCATCCTCGCCATGTTTCTGTTGATTCGTTTCGTGAAGATGCCGAAGAATGCCGACCGGTCGCACACCATTGATTTTCTGCCGACGTTGCGACGCATCTTTTCACTCCCTCGCTATCGTGAGGGAGTGATTGCGCAGTTCTTTTATGTCGGTGTGCAGATCATGTGCTGGACGTTTATCATCCAGTACGGCACCCGCATCTTTATGGAACAGGGGATGGCCGAGAAAGATGCCGAAGTGTTGAGCCAGCAATACAACATTGCGGCGATGGTTATTTTCTGTTGCAGCCGTTTCGTCTGCACGTTTCTGTTGAGGTATCTCAATCCCGGGAAGTTGCTCATGATCCTGGCCGTTGCGGGTGGGGTACTGACGCTTGGCGTCATCGGATTCCGTGACATTTACGGGTTGTATTGTCTTGTCGGTGTATCGGCCTGTATGTCGCTGATGTTCCCGACCATTTACGGTATTGCCCTCAAAGGGCTGGGCGAAGATGCGAAGTTCGGAGCGGCCGGGCTGATCATGTCGATTCTTGGAGGGTCGGTGTTACCGCCCTTGCAGGCTGCCGTTATCGACTTGGGAACGGTTAAAGGTTTTCCGGCAGTTAACTTGTCGTTCGTTTTGCCGCTGTTTTGCTTTGTTGTGATTGCGGCGTACGGACTGCGTACGTTTCGTTCCAGCGAAGCTGTTTGATTACTTTTTAAGTTAATAGCAATGCGCATCGTAACAGTAGGTTGTTTCAATATCCCGGAGCCATTACAGTTGCGATGCGCATCTTTTTTTATGCGGTGTTTGTTGAAAAGATAGCATATAAACAAGAAAAATTTATACATTTGCCGCGTATATTGAAGTGAAGGATGTATTAAGAAACAGGAAGAATGGGGAAAAAGAAAGTGTTTGTCAGCGGATGTTATGACATGCTACACAGCGGCCATGTCGCTTTCTTCGAAGAGGCGGCCACGCATGGCGACTTGTATGTCGGCATCGGTTCAGACAAAACGATCCATGAACTGAAAGCACGCAAGACAATTCATACCGAAGACGAACGTCTGTACATGGTCAGCGCGTTGAAAAGTGTCAAAGAAGCATGGGTGAACAGCGGGAGCGGAGTACTCGATTTCGTGGAAGATATGAAGCGTTTGCAGCCCGATATTTTCTTTGTCAACAGCGACGGACATACGCCGGCTAAAGAACAGCTGTGCAGAGAACTGGGCATTCAATACATCGTCAGTCGACGGATTCCGCACGGCAGCTTACCCGTTCGTTCTACAACAGCGCTGCGCAAAGAGTGCCTGATTCCTTATCGGCTCGATCTGGCCGGAGGGTGGCTCGATCAGCCTTACGTCAGTAAGTATTGTCCCGGTGCAGTCTTAACGATAAGCATCGAGCCGGACTACGAATTCAACGATCGTAGCGGGATGTCTACCAGTTCGCGAAAGAAAGCCGTCGAATTATGGCAGACGGATATTCCCGAAGGAGATAAAGAAAAGCTGGCACGTACGTTATTTTGTTTCGAGAATCCACCCGGGACGAAATACGTCAGCGGTTCTCAAGATTCGCTGGGCATTGTATTTCCGGGCTTGAACCGCTTCTACTACGACGGCGATTACTGGCCGGAGTCGATCGAATCGATCACCGATAGCGAGCTGCTCGAATGGATCGAACAGCGTCTGTGGCTCGTCCCTCTGTCTCCGCGTCATGCCGAATACGACGTACTTGCCAACACGCTCATCAACGAAGCCGATGCGAAGCGCCTGAGTCATGCGGCCGAAGCATGTTGGCACGCCCTGAAGTCAAAAGATGTAAGCGCTTGGGGCAAGGCTTCGTCGGAAAGCTTTGATGCGCAGGTTGCCATGTTCCCGAACATGATTGTTCCGGAAGTGTTAATGGCATTAGAATCATATAAATCGAGTGTGTTGGGATGGAAAATAAGCGGCGCGGGCGGAGGTGGATATCTGGTCCTCATCAGTGAGCAGCCGGTCGAAAATGCCATTCAAATACGTATCAGAAGAGGATAACAAGATGAAAGGAATTGTGTTAGCCGGAGGTTCAGGGACACGCTTGTACCCCATTACGAAAGGGATATCGAAACAGATGATCCCGATATACGACAAGCCGATGATATATTATCCGATATCGGTGCTTATGCTGGCCGGTATACGGGATATTTTGATAATCTCTACGCCTCAGGATTTACCCGGCTTCCGGCGGCTTTTGGGCGACGGATCGGACTGGGGGATTCGCTTCGAATATGCCGAACAGCCTTCGCCCGACGGATTGGCGCAGGCATTTATCATTGGGGCGGACTTTATCGGCAAAGACAATGTTTGCCTTATCTTAGGCGACAATATATTCTACGGTCAAAGTTTTACACAAATGTTAAAAACCGCAGTTTTTAACGTTTGCGAAGAACAAAACGCAACCGTTTTCGGTTATTACGTAAACGATCCCGAGCGATATGGCGTAGCGACGTTCGATAAGCAAGGGAACGTCTTGAGCATTGAAGAAAAGCCGGAACATCCGCAGTCGAACTATGCCGTTGTCGGACTTTATTTCTATCCGAACGAAGTTGTAGAAATAGCCCGAAGCGTTAAACCGTCGGCGCGTGGAGAGCTGGAGATTACTTCAGTGAATCGGGCCTTTTTGGAATGCGGCCGCTTGAAAGTCGAACTTCTCGGACGCGGATTCGCATGGCTGGACACCGGTACGCATGCTTCTTTGACCGAAGCTTCCACCTTTGTGGAGGTGATTGAGCGGCGACAGGGACTGAAGATTGCCTGTGTGGAAGAAATTGCTTACCGTCAGGGTTGGATCAGTGCGGATCAATTGAAAAAAAATGCGGAACCGATGATGAAAAATCCGTATGGAGAGTATCTGATGAAATTGTGGATGGAAGGGCAGAACAGTCGGTAGAAGGTAAAATAAGATTGCTGATAAAGAATGAAATGATCAAAGGATAGGGCTCTTCGGAGATGCATGTAAAAAAGGAGAGGAGATGGTGTTGGAAAAAATTCAGAACAAAATACATATTTTATTTGTTTAGAAGAAAAAAAGAATTACCTTTGCTGCGAAATGCGCGTTAGCAAACGTGATGAAAATGAAATATAATATTGATGATTCAAGAGTGAAGAATAGGTTATTGTTTAATAAAAAATGAATAGATTTATGAAGACTAAGGTATTACTTTTAGCGATGTTATTCGGTGCTTTGTCTGTATCTGCGCAGCAATATCAGCCGCAGGTAGGCTTCAGCACGGAAAACGGTTCGAAAACGAACTTTAAGAAAAACAAGGCAACAGATAACATGTTTATCTCGTTGGCCGGAGGTGCGAACATTCTGTTTGGAGATTTGAACGGCAATGCCGACTTTGCCGATCGTATCGCCCCGTCGGGAGCAATCTCTATCGGTAAGTGGTATAATCCGTACATGGCATTCCGTTTGCAGGTGAATGGCGGTAAGATGAAAAATTACAGCTATGTAAAGAACAATTACAAGAGCGACAATGCTCAAGATTTCTGGTGGATCAATCCGCATGTAGATATCATGTGGGACGTGACCAACTTCTGGGCGCCTTACAAAGAATCGAAAGTGTTCCGCTTTATTCCGTTTGTAGGTTTGGGGTATGCTTTGCGTCCCGGCTATACAGATAAAAACAGCAACAGCTTCCCGAGAGCCGAATCGGCTTCGATCAACGGTGGTGTTCAATTTATGTTCCGTCTGGGCAAACGCGTAGACTTGTTCCTCGAAGGACAATATACGTTGCTGGGTGAGCACTGGAATTGGGATTCTCACGCACGTCCCCGCTACGATCGTCCGGTACAGGCGATGCTGGGTTTGAACTTCAACCTCGGAAGAAAAGAATTTGAGGTAATCGAGCCGATGGATTACGATTTGCTGAACGACCTGAATTCTCAGATCAACGCATTGCGTGCTGAAAATGCAGAATTGAGCAAACGTCCGGAATTCTGTCCGGAATGTCCGAAGTGCCCGGAAGTGAAAGAACCGCGTGAAAATCTGCAAAACGTAGTTTACTTCCGTCTGAACAGCGCAAGAATTGACAGACATCAGGAAGTAAGCATCTTCAACACGGCTGAATACGCGAAGAAACACAGCTTGCCGATCAAGTTGGTAGGTTATGCAGACAGAAAGACGGGTAATCCGGACTACAACAAAGGCATTTCTGAAAGACGTGCAAGAGCGGTTGCTAAACAACTTATCGACAAATACGGTATCTCTTCCGATAACATCTCTATCGAGTGGATGGGTGATACGGTTCAGCCGTATGCTGAAAATGCTTGGAACCGTGTGGTTATCATGAATACGGATGATAAATAATCAATCTTGATTATAACGAAAAAGGAGGGTGTGTCAAAACGCAATGTTTGGGCACACCCTCTTTAGGTGTGTAAGAAAGGGTGAAATGCAAGGCGCTAAGGATGAGGGCGAGGGAGCATACTAACGTATGTGACTGAGCTCGCATTCCGCAAGCAACGAAGCAGTTCGCCCGTTATGACACACCGCCTTTTTTTTATCTTTATATTTTCGTAGCTTTGTGACCGTATAAACATGGTATGTTTCCGATTGAAAAGATAATCTCTTCTTATAGAACCATGCTGCTGTTACTCGCTCTCTATGCAGTGGGACTCTCGGCAGCTACTTTCATCGAGAAAGCACAAGGTTCGACATTGGCCAAAGTACTGATCTACTATTCTCCTTTATTCTTTCTGCTTCAGCTCTCACTGATCGCCAACTTTATCGCCATTATACGACGGCGTCAGTTTTTAAAGAGAAAGCGTTGGGGCATGTTACTTCTTCACTTTTCATGGGTCGTCATTCTGTTAGGAGCCCTTATTTCGCATCTGTTCGGTATAGAAGGAACGATTCATCTGAGAGAAGGAGAAAAGAAGAGCCACATGCTTATCCGCTCCAATCACGGACAACGGATGTCGGCCTTGCCCTTCGAGATCGAGCTGGAACGATTTACCTTGACACGCTACCCCGGCTCCGCGAGCCCTTCGTCGTACGAGAGCAATCTGCTCGTTTATGTCGATGGGCAGGTGCTCAAGGAACGGGTTTTTATGAATAACGTACTTGATTTGAAAGGCTATCGCTTTTTTCAGGCGTCGTTCGATCCCGATGAAGGAGGTACGATTCTTTCTGTCAACAAAGACGTGGCAGGGCGTAATGTGACGTATGCAGGCTATCTGCTACTCATGGCCGGGTTTATCGGGTGTATCGCGGGACGAAACAGCCGCTTGCGCCGGTTGATCGGTCAGATGAAGAATTATACGGCGGTATTTCTCCTCCTTCTTCTCTGCATGTTTCCTGCTGCTGTTCGGGGAATGCCGGATCGGGCCGCGATGAAGGAGGCGGTCTTGCAAATCCATATTCCGGACGAGCACCTCGCGCAGTTCGGATCGCTTCCGGTACAGTCAATGAACGGACGGATGATTCCGGTCAATACGTTCTCATCCGAGATATTGCGCAAATTGCATAAAAACAATACCATCGGCGGCTTACGTCCCGATCACTTTCTGTTAAGTCTGCTGGCCATGCCGGAGATGTGGATGCATGTACCTTTTATTGCATTGCCTGATAATGAGCTGGCCGAATATTATGATCTGACGAAAAGCGCATGTGCCTATGCCGAGTTGTTCCATCGGGATGGCGCGTATAAGTTGCAGGCACGATTGGAAGAAGCCTACCGGAAAGTGCCGACACAGCGATCGGGCTTCGATAAGGATGTCATCAAGTTGGACGAACAGGTCAATATCTTTCATCAGGTGGCTAACGGACAGCTGCTCCGTATTTTTCCGCATGAGACGGATACGAACAGTCGCTGGTATGCTCCGGGAGAGGACTTGTCGGTTTACGCCGGAGAAGATTCGGTGTTTGTTTCGCGTAGTTTCGTAACGTATCTGTCGGAGGTGAGGCGGGCATTGAAGTCGGGCGATTGGAGCAAAGCCGACGATGCGCTGCGGAACATCAAGGAATATCAGGAAAAAAAGAACCGTACGGTCTACATCGATACGGACCGCATCCGTTTGGAATTGCTGTATAATAAACTGGAGGTCTTTCGCTGGTGTAAGATCGGCTATTTATCGTTCGGCGGGATGATGCTCTTGCTTTCGTTTGTTTTATTTTTCAGGGAGGATCGCCGGATTCGCCGTCTGCTGGGCTTGCTCGGAGTCTGTGTGGGAGCAGTCTTTGTGTTTCACCTGCTCGGCATGGGGCTTCGTTGGCTTATCGGAGGGTATGCCCCATGGAGCAATTCGTATGAGACGATGGTGTATGTGGCATGGGCTACCGTATGTGCCGGCTTTTTATTTATGCGCCGCAGCCGGATCACTTTCGCATTGGCTACCCTGTTCGCCGGCGTGATTCTGTTCGTCTCGGGACTGAACTGGATGGATCCGCAAATCAATCCGTTAGTCCCTGTCTTGAAGTCGCCGTGGCTGATGTTTCACGTAGCCGTTCTGATGGTGGCATACGGTTTCTTCGGCATCTCCTGCCTGATCGGCATCACGAATCTGTTGATGATGACTGTGCTCAGTAAGGTGCGGTTAAAGCATTATGCGGCTTCCTTTCGGGAGCTTGCCGTGATCAACGAAATCGCCTTACTCGCGGGACTGATGTTGATGACGGTCGGAACGTTTATGGGTGCCGTATGGGCCAATGAATCGTGGGGACGTTACTGGGGATGGGACCCGAAAGAGACTTGGGCGTTGATAACGATCGTTGTCTATACGATGGTGACCCACCTCCATTTACTCCCTCGATGGTACAACCTTTGGTCGTTGAATCTCTGCTCGGTCATGGCTTTCGCTTCGGTGTTGATGACGTATTTCGGGGTGAACTATTTCCTGAGCGGTATGCATTCGTACGGACAAAACGACAGCATTCAAGGCGTCTTTATCTATTTGTATCTTATCGCCGGCGTCGTCGCAGTGCTGGCTGTTACGGCACGAAAAGGCCGTTTTTTGAAGATGAATCATATAAAACATAACACTAATGAAACATAAAATGAATCGTATCTGGCAGATCGCGCTGCTCTTTGTACTGGGACTTATCCATGGATCGGCACAAAGCGAAACCTTGACGACGCTGAAAGGAATCGCTCCGATCGAAGTAGAAAAACCTTTTGCCGTCGACACGGCCGACCGAAAAGGCAACTCGTTTGATCATGAAAAGTTATTGAAACAGCATCTTACCGTGCCGGAACAGGCGGCCTTTACGCGAACGTACGAAGCCGATACGGCCGGGCTGTTTCACGTCGCCGCCTCGGGTGCGGGAAAACCGTTCGTGCAGCTATTCTCTTTCTTCGTACACGGAAAGGCGTACGGAAAGGTGAAAGTGAAGGTCGCTACTCCTGCGTTGGCGGAGCTGTTTGTAAACGGTCAATCGGTTTCGACGAAAACGACGGTCGAAGAGTCGCAAACTCAGGCGAAGGAGTTATCGGCCACGCTCGCCCCGTATCCGCAGGCCGCGCGTGTGGTGGTTAAGTTATTGTCTACTGCGGGCACAAACGAGGGGACGACATTGAAAATATCGCTCGAAAACGATGCGAAAAGTACGGCCGTATGGTCGGTTTCGCATGACTCGAAACGCCGGATTGTGCTCGATGATGTCATTAAGGGCAAACGTGTGAGCGGAACGTCGGTCTCTCCGCAAGGAAATTATGTGCTGATTTCGTATACCGATTCGTACGGAAAGAAATCATCGCACTCGACAGAGTTGTACCATGTCTCAACCGGCCGACGGGTGACGATCGATATCGACCGTCAAAAGCGCGGTCTGGCATGGATGCCGAAAACGGAACGTCTGTTTTACCTTTCGAAAGCCGGCGACCGGACGCATCTCGTAACCATCCGCCCGGAAACGCTCGAAGAGAGCGTGCTGGCGGAAAATATTCCGGACGAGTCGTTTCGGTTCTCGCAGGATGAGAAGGCATTGTTCTATACGAAAGCCGACGATGCGAAAAAAACGCCGGAGAATGTTTTCCGGATGCATACCCTGATGGAACGCGACGGCAGTCAACCGTCTCATGCTTTTATCTACCGCTACGACCTGAAAACAGGGCTGACGCGACAACTTACTTTCGGGGCGCAAAGTACGCATCTGAACGATGTGAGCCGTGACGGTCGGTACATTTTGTTTTCGACGATGGAAGAAACCATTACGGAGCAACCTTTCCGCAAAACGTCCCTGTTCCGCCTCAATATCGAAACGATGCGTGTGGATACGCTGTGGTGGAAAGACAGTTATGCCGCGCATGCGGAATTTTCGCCTGACGGAAAGCAACTGCTGATCTTCGGCGGCCCGGAGTCGTTCGGGAAAATCGGGCTGAATGTAGCCGAGGGACAGATCGCCAACAGTTACGATACGCAGGCCTTTCTGATGGACTTGTCGACAAAGAAGATCGAGCCGATCACGAAAGATTTTAATCCCAACATCATGCGGGGACGCTGGAGCGCGGACAACCGGACGATTTACTTTCAGGTCGGAGATCAGGATCGTGTTTGCTTATATGCGTATCATTTGAAAACGAAAAAGTTTTCGCGTCTGCCTTCGGAAGAAGAGGTTGTCCGCGGTTTTGAGATGTCGGAAAACGCCTCTTTACTGACTTATTTCGGCGTAAGCCTTTCGAACTCCACACGTGCCTATATATATAATGTAAGGACGGGAAGAACGACGCGGATTGCCGATCCTTACGCCAAGTACTTGTCGCAACTCACGTTGGGCGAAGTAAAGGACTGGGATTTCATCAATTCCGATGGTACGGAAATCAAAGGATATTACTGTCTGCCGCCCGATTTCGACGCGACGAAAAAATATCCGATGATTGTCTATTATTACGGAGGAACGGCCCCTGTCGAGCGTCGTTTCGAGAGTCATTACCCGATGCACGTTTATGCGGCGATGGGATATGTGGTGTATATCCTTCAGCCGAGCGGCTCCATCGGTTTCGGCCAGCGGTTCTCGGCCTTGCACGTCAATACGTGGGGGCAACGCTCGTCGGACGATATCATCGAAGGGACGAAGCAGTTTATCGCCGAGCATTCTTTTGTCGATTCGACGAAGGTGGGCTGTATGGGTGCGTCGTACGGAGGGTTTATGACGATGTATCTGCAGACGCGCACGGATATGTTTGCCGCCGCCGTATCGCACGCGGGTATCAGCTCCATCAGCAGTTACTGGGGCGAAGGCTATTGGGGGTATTCGTACAGTACGGCAGCCAGCGCCGGCAGTTATCCGTGGAACAACCGGCAGTTGTATGTAGACCAGAGTCCCTTGTTCCATGCCGACAAGATCAAGACACCGATCTTGCTCGTTCATGGCACGGCCGATACGAACGTGCCGCCGGGAGAAAGTATCCAGATGTACACCGCCCTGAAGATTTTAGGCAAGCCCGCCGAACTCCTCCAAATCAAAGGAGAAAATCATCATATCCTCGACTATGATAAACGACACAAATGGAGCGAATCGATTTGTGCGTGGTTCGATAAATGGTTGAAGGGAGACGCTTCGTGGTGGAACGATCTCTATCAGGATTGAATTGGGGATGGAGAATGAGTAGAATTAGATAGCAATGTTTTATTTATAAATGGTATGGTATGAAAATCAATCTTACGGTCAGCACCATCAGCCGGATGAAAACGATCGCTCTGACAGCGCTGTTTTTCCTGATGCTGTCGGGGTGTTCCTCTTATTTCAGGACTTCGACCCGATTCCGGAACGAAGACATCAAGCTGGGGGTTAGCAAAGCGTTTATTTTGGAAAAATACGGTCAGCCTTTTAACGAAGAACTGTACACCGAAGATGGCGATACGATTGAAGTGTTGTGCTACAAAGAAGGTCTTTATGCGCACCGGAATGAGCACATGGTAAGCACGTTTTTCGTTTTCAGAAATGGGAAACTTGTCAAGAAAGAACAGACGGAAGAATTAGTTAAACGTAATAATAATAATGATTGAAATGAGACAAACAAAGATTCTGCACAGAATGAAAACGGCCGGCGCGTGGGGCTTCCTGATGCTCGCCATCGTGGTAACGGCCTGCAAGCGCAGCGGCGGAGAGGAGGGCGGTCAGCCTTCGTCCATACAAAACCTCACACAGTATGTCGATCCGTACATCGGGACGGGCGATCATGGGCATGTGTTCGTCGGGGCTAACGTTCCGTTCGGGCTCGTACAGGTAGGGCCGACGAATTACAGTCAGGGGTGGGACTGGTGTTCCGGCTATCATATCACGGACTCGACGATCATCGGGTTCGGACAGATGCACCTGAGCGGGACGGGGATCGGCGACCTCGGCGATATTTCGTTGATGCCGGCCGTCGGCGAGGTGAAACTGACACGCGGCGACCTGAGCGATCCCGCTTCGGGGATTTATTCGCTCTTCAGCCGATCGACGGAGAAGGTTCGCCCCGGTTATTACGCCGTGCGTCTCGATCGCTTCGGCATCGATGTGGAGCTGACGGCCACGAAGCGCGTCGGGTTTCATAAGTTCACCTTCCCGAAATCGGCCGATGCCCAAGTGATTTTCGACCTTGAGCACGGCATCGGGTGGGATCGCCCGGTCGATGGGGTCGTCATGCAAGAAAATGATACGACCGTATCGGGGTATCGTTGCTCGCAGGGATGGGCTCACGATCAGCGCATCTATTTCACGGCCGTGTTCTCGAAGCCGATCAAAAGCTTCCGGCAGGAGCGGAGAGAGCTGAAAGAAGGTGCGTCGGCAGCGTACGGACTGGCGTTCTTCGAGACGGAAGACAACGAGACGGTCTACGTGAAAGTAGCGCTTTCGCCCGTGAGCGCCGAGAATGCGAAGATGAACCTGCAAGCCGAGCTGCCGGGCTGGGATTTCGAAGGGACAGTGGCTCAGGCCGACAAGGCGTGGAACGAGGAGCTGAACAAGGTGGTGGTCGATGCCGACGAACGCACGAAGCGCATCTTCTACACCGCGCTCTATCATACGATGATTGCTCCGTCGGAGTTCTGCGATGTCAACAAGGATTATTTCGGGACGGACAAGACCGTGCACCATCAGGCCGGATTTACGAACTATACGACCTTCTCGCTGTGGGATACATACCGTGCGGCACATCCGCTGATGACGCTGATTCACCCCGAGAAAATGCCGGACATCGTCCGCACCATGCTGGCGATTTATCAGGAGCAGGGCAAACTGCCCGTCTGGCATCTGATGGCGAACGAAACGGATTGCATGGTCGGTAATCCGGGAATCTGCGTAGTGGCCGATGCCGTGCTGAAAGGGTTTGGCGGATTCGATAAGGAGCTGGCGTTCGAGGCGATGAAGACTTCGGCGATGCTCGATGAAAGAGGCCAGGGCTATATGAAAGAATACGGTTACATCCCCTTCGATAAGGAAGTGGAGTCGGTGGCCAAAACGATGGAGTACGCGATTGCGAACTGGAGCGTGGCGCAAGTAGCCAAACAGATGGGGAAGGAAGAAGATGCCGAGTATTTCACGAAGCTGAGCAAGGCTTATGCGCATTATTTCGACCCGTCGACCGGGTTTATGCGCGGGAAAGACTCGAAGGGAAATTTCCGCACGCCGTTCGATCCGTTCCACTCCGTGCATCGCGAGAACGATTATACCGAGGGAACGGCATGGCAATACACGTGGCTCGTACCGCACGATGTGGAAGGACTGGTCGCGCTGTTCGGCAGTCGCGAAGCCTTTGAGCAGAAGCTCGATTCGCTCTTCATCGTCTCCGGCGATATGGGCGCGGACGCCTCGCCCGACATCAGCGGACTGATCGGCCAGTATGCGCACGGCAACGAGCCGAGCCATCACGTGCTCTACCTCTATTCCTGCATCGGTAAGCCCGCCAAAACGGCCGAGAAAGTGCGTTTCGTACTCGACAGTCTTTATTCCGACCGTCCCGCAGGGCTTTGCGGCAACGAGGATGTCGGTCAGATGTCGGCCTGGTACGTCCTGTCGGCGCTCGGCATGTATCAGGTGGAACCTGCCGGCGGACGTTACTACTTCGGCAGCCCCGTGGTGAACGAAGCCACGCTGCAAGTAGGCGACGGCAAGACGTTCCGGATCGTCGCCAAGAACAACAGCGCGGCGAATAAATACATCCGATCGGTTACGCTGAACGGCGCTCCGTATGATAAACATTATATCGACTTCGCCGCGATAACGGCCGGCGGAGTGCTGGAGTTTACGATGGGAGCCGACCCGGCTGAGCGATAACCGGCCGAGGGAATATCGAAAAAAGCAGAGGCTGCTTCGACTCGTTTATCGAGGAGGGGCAGCCTCTGTTCGTACACT
>NZ_JAUMYS010000057.1 GCF_030528505.1 Tannerella sp. | reverse complement strand
AAAGTATAATTATTTTATTGATCAATAAAAAATTGTCTGTTTTTAAGGGACGACTGTTTAAGAGTCATTGTTGCACAACAACGGGGCAAAAACTGCTGTTTTAAGGTCATTGTTGTGCAACAACGCGTACTCCCTCTCTCTCACCCTTAGCGCTCCCCAATTTCCCCCATGCTTACACACCTAAAGAGGGTGTGCCCAAACATTGCGTTTTGACACACCCTCTTCTCATTTTGTTTTCCGTAAGGTGGAAATCGTCTTATTCCGATACGGTAAACCCTTCGGGAACGGTAAATTTCTCAGCTGGAATCTCGACCCCTTCCTGCACTTCAACAGCCTCTTCGACCACTGTCATGCCGCCGACCTGCGTCTCCGTCTTCAACGGGATGCCTTTCCAAAGCCATAACGTACCCTGAAACGTCTGTCCCATCTCGGTCAGTTCCAACGAAATTTTTTTGCACGGACGATCCAAGAAAGTTTCTTCGCCTAATTCCTGATATTTATACTTTTCTTTCTGCTCATCCGTTAGCGTCAAAAAGTTATCCAGTTTGTCGGGCTTTTCCATCCGCTGAACGGTCTTTGCGTCCAAATCGATACTGGCAATCGAATTACCCTCGTCGAGCGTACGCATGTGCTTCTCCGTACCGGCGACGTTAACGGTCGTTTCCACCGCTTCCATCTTCCCATAGTCATCGAAGTACAATGTGCTTTCGACTTTCTGTCCCATCACTGTCGACACTTTTTTAACGATGCCGGACTTGATTTCATACTTGGCTTCCTGCGCCATTACCATCCCTGCTGCCATCAACAGCATCATTACAAACCATGTTTTCTTCATCTTCTTTCGGTTTTTAGTGTTAATAACTCATTTTGTTTTTCACCTCCTCCGCTGCACGTGCCCAACGGATTCCGTGTTTTCTATGAAACAATCCGAAAAGAAAAATGGTTCATTTCTTCTTTTTTTCTTCTTGATAGACGTATTCGTAAGCGCCTATCGACGGGCCGGTATGATTGTTCAGACGGCCGACCCCATAGCGGTCGGTCGGATACCGGGCCGTTATGGCACGGTCGGCTCCGCTGATTCCAACGGATTTATTCGCCAGCCGGAAATCAAACGCATAAGCATCATCCTCGCTTCCGGTGCGGATATACATTGGCCTCTGGTTGAAGATGCACTGAACGAAGCGCGGGTTATCCGTTATTTTTTTCGTTTGGATAAGGCATGCGTTGAAACGATAGTTGAATCCGTCTCCGCCTTCGGGACGGTTATCTTTCGTAAAAAATGCGATTTCACCCCGATAAAGCTTCGTCGTATCGTGATGCAGGCTTCCGTCGATGATGCAGTTGTCGAATGCGGCCTGCCGTATCGGAAGATGCACCGATCGATTGTCTATTTTCGCCGTATCGGAAAGTACCAGTGTCGCCACCCGTTTACGCGGCGCCAGCTTCATGTAGTTTGCGATCGTGCAATGCGTAAACTGATAGAAGCCGCCGATGAGACAGACCGTGTTTTCGGTCGCGTTCGTAAATTCACTGTTCGACGCTTCGATACGACAGTTAACGGCCAGCAGAAGATTACCCTGACTGTTCGTGATCTGCGAGTCGTGGATGCGGATTTTCAAGTTATCCGGTGTCGATTCGTGGAAAAACAACCCGGAAGTCGTGTTTTTTACAATCACTTGTTCAAACTCGTTATCAAAACTTGAAGCCCTGAAATAAATACCGCCCCATTGTCCGGGCGTGCGGTCGTAAGCCAGTGTAGTTTTCGCATAGATACTGTCTAAACGGTCGCCACGGAAAACGATCGGTTTCTCACGCGTCCCTTTAGCTTTGAGGTTGCCCGAAACGATCAGACTGGCATGCTTGTGGAAATAGAGCGTAGCGCCCGGCTGCAACGTAGCCGTCACCCCTTCGGAAACGACTAAGCTGTCGTAGATGAGATAAGGCCGATCGGCCGTGAGCGTCGTATTCTCGGTGTATGTCACCCCGCCTTTGAGCAGATGTACATCCTGCCCGTAAGCCTGCAAGAGCACGGATTGTCTGACGCCGTTCGTATAAAACAGTATGGAATCTTCGACGACCATCGGTTGGTCGGAGTTGTTCGGGTCAACCGTCACCTCGACGAGTATATAAAGGCTGTCTCGCTTCCAGATGTCGATATCGCGGAACGAACTGCCTTTGCGGCCGTCCACATTGATGCGGAATCCGCTCTTTCCGGGGTTCGCGAGCATCACCGATTCGATGCGCAGATTCTCGTTATTCGGGTTATAGACCTTGAAATGCCTCGTGGCCGAACCGATCGTGGTGAAGACGGTATCGAACGAAAGCGTATCGGTCGAAAAATCAAGTCGGAGGTTGGGGTTGGTCGAGTAATCGTCCACCCCCTCACAACCGACGGTCAGGTTGATAAACAACCCGATCAATAAACTAAAAATGATAAACTTTTTCTCCACTTTCTCTTAGCGTTCTACCGTAATAGAACGCCTTTTTACGCGGAATATTTTATGCGGGAATGTTTTTCAACACCTCAAGCAAATGTTTCCACCACAAATCGACTGTGGCGATTTCGATGCGCTCGGTGGGCGAATGTACGTCGCGCAACGTCGGGCCGAAAGAAATCATATCCAGATAGGGATACTTTTCGAGGAACAACCCGCATTCGAGCCCGGCGTGAATCGCCATAATCTGCGCGTCCTTACCGAACAGCTTGCGATACGTTTCCTGCGCTACCTTCAAAATCTCCGAGTTCGGATTCGGCGCCCATCCCGGATATCCTTCACCATGCTGCACATCGGCACCGGCCAACAGGAACACAGAGGCCACCTGATCGGCTACGGCATTCTTCGCCGATTCGAGCGAGCTGCGCTGGCTTGTGCCTACAACGACCTTGCCGCTCTCCGGCATCTTGACCGACGCCAAGTTAGTCGATGTTTCCACCAGGCCTTCGATGTCTTGGCTCATGCCCATCACGCCGTGCGGACAGGCGAGCAACGAACGAATCAATCGCGTAGCCATTTCTTTCGGCATGCATGTCTTCGGAGCTTCGACCGTCTCCATTGTCATGCGCACATTCGGGTCGACGTGTTTAAGTTCGTTCTCCACATCAGCCTGAAAACGGTTCAATAGGACGCGCACCTGTTCGCGGTCTTCATCTTTCAGACCGATAACGGCATAAGCTTCGCGGGCAATCGCATTGTGCAGGTTCCCTCCTTCGACAGCGGCAAGCGTTATGTCGAACTTCTTATCTAATGTATAAAGGAAACGCGCCATGAGTTTGTTGGCATTTCCGAGCTGCTTATGAATATCTCCTCCCGAATGCCCGCCGGTCAATCCCGTAACGACAATCTTGAAATATTGCAGAGAAGCCGGTGCGGAAGCCGGTGCGTACGTGAATGTCGCTACCGTACCTTTCCCGCCGGCACATCCCATAAAGAGCTGTCCTTCGTCTTCGCTGTCGAGATTGAGCAGGATTTTTCCGGTCATAAAGCCTTCGGCCAATGCCGCCGCGCCGGTCAGACCTGTCTCTTCATCAACCGTGAACAGACATTCGATCGGGCCGTGCTCGATCTTGTCAGACGCCAGCAACGCCAATTCGGCCGCCATCCCGATTCCGTTATCGGCACCCAGCGTCGTCCCTTTGGCACGCAGCCATTCACCGTCAATAACCGTTTCTATCGGGTCGTTATCGAAGTCATGGGTCACGTCATTATTCTTTTCACAAACCATGTCCATGTGCGACTGTAATACGACGGTCGGCAATTTCTCATATCCGGGTGTAGCCGCTTTTGAGATAAGGATATTTCCCACGGAGTCTTTCTTGATCGGGAGATTGTGTTGAGCGGCAAAGTCTTCTAAATACCGGATAATTTTCCCTTCCTTTTTCGACGGACGAGGTACTTGCGTGATTTCGTAAAAATACTTCCACACGATGGCGGGCTGTAAATCTAAAATTGTCTTCATGTTTTTAATTATTTATACATTGCGTTAAACCGTTAATATTATCCAAGATACGAGTGCCAAACGGAAAAAAAACAGAAATATTCGCAAAAAGGAACGTTCTATTTGGCGAAACTTGTATCTTTGCGTCCACAAAGATAAGAAAAATGTTTATCACGCTAACAATAGGAACAGCAATTATTATTTTGACTATTTGTGTCGTTCTGCTCTGCATAAGGGTCATTTTGAAAAAGGACGGACATTTTCCGAATACACACATAGACAGCAGTCTTGCTTTACGCGAACAGGGGATTTGCTGCGCAAGAACACAAGACCGCCAAGCGGCACGTCATAAAAACCTTGCAGAACGAATGAAAGAAATGAATATAAATTAAATTTTGGCTGATATATGAAGAATAATGTAAACTATGTGATTCAAGGGATTCTCGCGATTGCCGTGATTATCCTGTTTGTAATGTATTTCTCCGGAAAAAAGAGCGGTACTCCCGCCCTGAATACGACAACCGAGTCGGGCGAACAGATTGCCGGCTTTCCGGTGGCGTATATTAATGTAGATTCATTATTGCTAAAGTACAATTTCTCTATCGATCTGAACGAGCAGATTCTGAAAAAGCAGGAGAATGCGCGGGCCAACTATACACAGAAAGCGCGTAGTCTGCAATCGGAAGCCGAAGAATTCCAGTACAAGTTGCAGAACGGCGCATTTGCTACGCGCGAACGGGCCGAACAGGAACAACAGCGCTTGATGAAGAAACAACAGGAATTGCAGGAACTGGACAGCCGACTGACACAGGAATTGATGGAGCAAACACAAGCTATGAACGAACAATTGCGTGACACGGTAGTACACTATCTGAAACAGTATAATCAGAACAAAGGCTATCAGATTATTTTCAGCAATACGGCCGGCAGCCCGATTTTTCTGGCAGACGATGCCTACAATATCACGAACGAAATCGTGGAATACCTGAATAAACGGTATTCCGGGGCGAAATAAACAAAGAAATCGGAAACAAAACCAAATAAAAAAGAGAGGATGTATCAAAACGACACATCCTCTTTTTTTATCCCTTCACGAACCCGCGCCTCCGACAGCCGATGTTTCCGGAAGAGCTCTTCGAATTCGAAGAGACCTATTCTCCGCTCACCTGCACACCTCTGCAGAAAGTTTTTACGACGTTGAACCGTGCATCGACGAGATTGATGTCGGCATCTTTACCGACGGCAATCGAACCTTTACGGTCGAAGATGCCCATCATCTTGGCCGCCGTTCCGCTCGTCATCCTGACGACGTCGGTCGCCGGCAGTCCGACGTTGAAGATGAGATGACGCACCATCCCGTCGATCGGAGTGATGGACGATGCTAACGAGGTGCGCGCGCTGTTCATGACGACGCCGTTTTCGACTACGTACGTCTCTCCGCACGAATGAATCGTGTCGCCGTGCGTCACGACGCCGGCCGCTCTGCTGGCATCGGAGCAGACCGAGAGTTTATCCGCCCCTTTGCAGCGATAGGCAATTTGAATCAACTCATTGGGCAGATGATAGCCGTCGCAAATGATTTCGGCATATAGCGCGTCTTGCGTCAATGCCGCCTCAACAACACCGCCGATGCGGAATGGCCCCGTTTTCTTCGTCTGCGACATGGCGTTGTAAAGATGCGTCACGCTCGTCGCTCCGGCTTCTATCGCCGCCAGCACCTCGTTGTATTCCGCGCAGCTATGCCCGACGGACAGTTGAATATGCATCGCCCGCAACGCCGGAAAAAATTCGAGGTTACGCCCTACTTCGGGCGCGATAGTAGTGCGCCGAATGACGTCGCTGTAAGTTTCGTAAAACCGCAGATGATCGTCTGTCATGGGGAGAATGGCGTCTTCGGCCTGGCTTCCTTTGTAGATCTTATTCAGGAAAGGCCCTTCGAGGTGACAGCCTGCGATCTCCGTCTCTCCCGCTCTGTTCTGCCGCATGACGGAACGGATGGCTTGCAGCCCTTGCTCAAGCTCGGGCAGCAGGTCGGCCGCCAACGTCGGGTAGAGCGTGGTTACGCCGTGCCTACCGTAAAACGCACGCATCTTCACGACGGCTTCTTCCGTTCCCTGATTGCAGTCGTACCCGCTTCCGCCATGACAATGCACGTCGATATAGCCGGGTACCGCCGCAAGCCCTCTCCCATCAATTACCGTCGCTGCGTCTGCCGTCTCTTCCGAAGTACGGCAGACCGATGCAATAACGCCGTCGGACAGCAGAAGACTTCCGTCGCGGATGATTTCCCGTTCGGTATAAATATCGATATGATTAATCCGAATATTCATAAGTGTTTTGTTGCTGAAATGTATGACGGCTTATTGGTTGGCCATGCGGTAGATGGCTTCCATATCCTCACGATTCAGTTTCTTGAAGCTACCGGCCGTTACGCTGCCGTTCCGACTGCATTTATCGGCCATCAGTCGAATCTCCTCGTCGGTGGCTTCGCGCCCGATCAACTCCCGGATGCTCACCGGCATGCCGATAGCCCGGTAGAAATCTTCCATCGCCTTGATGCCGGCCAGCGCCGTACCTTCGGGATCGGTAAAGTCGTTGTCGATTCCCATCACATTGACGGCAAACCGAACGAAACGGGAGACATTCTCACGGTAGGTGTAACGCGCCCAGCTTCCCCAAAGGGCGGCCAGCCCCGCGCCGTGAGCCACGTCGAACAGAGCGCTCAGCTCGTGTTCGAGCATGTGCGTGGCAAAGTCGGGTGTTGTGCCGCATCCCGTCAGGTCGTTGTGCGCAAGACTGCTGGCCCACATAATTTGAGCGCGATGTCGATAATTCGTCGGGTCGTCCAGCACTTTAAACGTACTGTCTCTCACGACGCACAGCAACCCTTCGGCCAGCGTATCGGTAATCGTCATATCGTCGTCGTGCGAGAAATAGCGCTCCATCGTGTGCATCATGATGTCTGCCGCCCCGCAGGCTGTCTGATAGGGAGGCAACGTATAAGTACGCTCCGGATTCATGATGGCGAAACGGCAACGTCCGAAATTGCTGTCGTAAGCCCGTTTCAGTTCCCCTTCTTCCTTCGAAATCACGCTCCCGCTACTCATCTCGCTCCCTGCCGCAGGGATGGTCAGTACGGCCGCCACAGGATAGCAGGCTCGCGCTTTCGCCTTGCCCTCGAAGAAGTCCCACACATCGCCCTCGTAGGCCAGTCCGTAGGCAATCGCCTTGGCCGAGTCGATAACACTTCCTCCCCCCACGGCAAGGATAAAATCGACAGACTCGCGGCGTCCCAGTTCGATGCCTTCGTACACTTTCGACAGTCTGGGATTAGGCACGACACCGCCCAACTCTACGAAAGGAATCTGTTCGCCGTTAAGCAGGCTGCGGATTTTCTCGAGCAGACCGGATCGCTCGGCGCTGCCTCCTCCGTAATGTATCAACACCTTGTTCCCTCCGTAACGCTTGATCAGCTTGGGCACCTTCTCTTCCGAGTTTGCTCCGAACACCACTTCGGTAGGAGCATAATAAGTAAAATCTTTCATGACGCGATTTTTTAAATTTTTGGAGAGACAAATTTAAGCAAAAATCCCTGCAAATCCAAACCCATATAATCAAATAGCATCCAAACATTTACCGAATCGTCCCAAACATTAATACAAACTTCTAAACCTTTTCACCAATACATCTAAACATTTTTCCTTATACGTGTAAAAGTTTTCCTAAAATCATCTAAGCCTTTTTTCTAAAAACGTCTAAATGTTTTTCCCCAATCGTCTAAGCCTTTTTCGGAAACATTTAGGCGGATGGATGAAAAGGTCTTAATACTTGCATCCATGTTCTCGAAGAATAGATTGAATAAGCGTGAAGATATGTATAAAATAAATGAAGTTTGTATCTTTGCGCGTTAGAAAACAGGGAAAAAAGACAGAATACGATGGCAACTGAGATAAAAACTTGGGAGATAATTGACGGAGAATTGACAGAAATCAATACAACGCTTGCCCAGAATGGGAGAAAAGAAAAGGATGATTTGGAGAAGTGGTTGAAAACAAATCCCAAAATCCTTGGAGATAATATTTTAGTTTTTGGAGAGCAGGTATGGACTAAGTCAGGACCACTCGATTATTTAGGAATTGACAATAACGGAAATTTAGTCGTCGTAGAACTCAAACGTGATAAATTAGCGAGAGATATTTTAACCCAAGCTATCGATTATGCTTCAGATGTGGCAAATTGGGACATTGAAAAATTAAATGAAATTTGTTTGACTTTTTCAGGCAATTCGCTTGAAGACTATCTTACGGAACATTTTGAAAATATTCAACTTGACGATTTGGTAATTAATAAAGCACAAAGACTCTTGTTAGTAGGTTTTTCCATCGATGAATCATTAAGCAGAATGATCGAATGGTTGTCATCGAAATATGATATTGGAATTAATGCAATTATTCTGAATTACGTAAAAACTTCTTCGGGAAACGAACTGCTTTCACGAACTGTAATTATCCCTGAGGAAATTGAAAAGGAAAAATCAAACAAGAAAAAGTTTACAATCCCAATGTCTGACGAACCCGGAACATACGAGCCCGAGAAATTAAAAGAATTGCTTACAACTTATCTTAATAATAAACAATGGTCGTCAAGAAGACTAAAAACGATATTATTACCTGTTTTACTAAAAAGAGAAAAAATAACAAGAGAACAACTTAAAAAAGAATTTGTAAAAGCAGGAGAAGCCATAGACGAGAATAAAGCGGGATATTTTATCGCTTTAATGTCAAACCAACTCGGGCAAACCAAAAAGGATTTTTTACGACAAATAATTCATTATGAGTATCCCAAATATCAGTGGGAAAAAGATAATTTCAGTATAAGAACAGAATACAAAGAATTAGTTAAAGAAGTTTTAGAAATAAATGAATAAAAGACATTACATGACAAAAGCCAATAGAATAAACGAATAAATAAACAAACGGCTTAATAGTTCATCAACACAGAAAACAGTACTATTCCCATCATGCCCTTGAGACGAACAGATTGGCTTCGACCTATCCATAAAGGCATCGTAAGAAACAAGTTTTGAATGGGAAATATATAAAAAAGGCATCATCATATGATCTTAAATATTACAACAACACATCGACCGACAACAGACTTCGGCTACTTGCTCCATAAACATCCGGACAAATTTCAAACGTTCGACTTGTCGGTCGGAAAAGCGCATGTGTTCTATCCCGAAAAGAGCGAGGAGAAGATAACGGTCAGCCTTTTGCTCGACATCGATCCGATAGACATGGTTCGCAGCGCAAGAAATTTAGGCAGAGACGGATTTGCCCTCGCGCACTATGTAAACGACCGGCCTTATGTGGCTTCCTCGTTTATGAGTGTGGCTCTTTCGAAAGTCTTTTCATCGGCCATGAACGGCAAATGCAAAGAGAAGCCCGAACTCGTAAAGACGAAATTGCCTTTCGAGGTTTCAATCGCCTCTCTCTCCGCACCCGCAGGCGGAGAAATGCTGATTCGAAGCTTATTTGAGCCTCTCGGATACAAGGTGGACCTGAAAAACCATACGTTAGATGAAAAAATTCCGGAATGGGGAGACAGTAAATACTTCTCCTTAAGACTGGAACATACCATAACCACGAAGGAATTGCTTTCGCATCTGTATGTCTTAATCCCCGCACTGGACAATGACAAGCATTATTTTGTGAGCAAAGACGAAATCGAGAAGCTGCTGCAAAAAGGAAAAGGATGGCTCAACGATCATCCCGAAAAAGAATCAATCATAAAGCGTTATTTGATTCATCTGCATTCGCTTTCTCGCCAAGCACTCGAACGGTTAAGCGAAGGAGAAGAAATAGACCGTTCGACAGAAGCGTCTGCCGAAAAAACAGAATCGGAGAAGCGGAAAGAAACGCTCCACGAAAAGCGAATCAAGTTGGTCGCGCAGAAATTAGCCGAATCCGGCGCGGAACGCGTGTTAGACTTAGGATGCGGCGATGGGAAGCTGCTCAGAGAACTTTTGCAACAAAAACAGTTCACCGAGATTGCGGGAATGGACGTTTCATATCAGGAATTGTTGAAAGCCAAAGAAAAGCTTCATTTCAATGAGATGTCTCCGAAGCAGCAAGAGCGGATTCATCTTTTCCAAGGCTCATTAACGTACAGAGACAGACGTCTCGAAGGCTTCGACGCGGCAGCCGTTGTAGAAGTCATCGAACATTTAGACGTAAACAGACTTCAAGCGTTTGAACGTGTGCTGTTTGAATGCGCCCAGCCGCGAACCGTCATCCTGACGACGCCCAACAAAGAATACAATGTGATGTGGGAGAAGTTGGACGCTGCAAACATGAGGCATGACGACCATCGCTTTGAGTGGACCAGAGAAGAGTTCGCCCAATGGGCAAACAAAATAGGAGAAACGTATAACTATAACGTGGAGATTTTACCGGTCGGTGACGAAGAAGCACAGATCGGAGCTCCGTCACAAATGGCAATCTTTCGATATGGAAATTAAAATCCCCGAACTTTCATTAGTCGTATTAATCGGTATTTCAGGCTCCGGAAAAAGCAGCCTGGCTAAAAAATTATTCAAACGCACGGAAATCTTATCGTCCGACGAATGTAGAGCGATCGTTTCGGACGATGAAAATAATCAGGCCTCTACGAACGACGCGTTTGATGTTTTGTATTACATCGCGGGCAAACGCCTGAAGAATGGCTTATTGACCGTGATCGATGCGACCAATGTACAAAAAGAATCTCGAAAGGGATTGGTTGAGTTAGCCCGGACGTACCATTGTTTGCCGGTGGCCATTGTGTTGGATTTGCCTGAAAAAGTCTGCGAAGAAAGAAACAAGAACAGACCGTCACGTAACATCGGAGCGCACGTTATTCATCAACAAAGTCAACAACTGAAAAAGAGCGTCAAGCATTTAAAAGAAGAAGGCTTCAGACAGATTTATGTATTAAAATCGGAGGAAGAAGTAGAGCAAGTGCTTGAAATCAAAAGGGAAAAACTGTATAACGATAAGAAAGATGAAACAGGGCCGTTCGATATTATCGGCGATGTGCACGGATGTTTCGATGAGTTATACGAACTTCTTACGACGCTCGGCTACCAAATAAACCATGTAAAAGCCGACGATTTGAACTTCGGGTTTGAGGTGCTTGCTCCTCATGGTAGAAAGGCCGTCTTTGTCGGCGATCTCGTTGACCGTGGCCCTGATTCACTGGGCGTGCTACGCCTCGTGATGAGCATGGTTCACTCCGGAGTAGCTTATTGCGTGCCGGGCAATCATGATATCAAATTGCTGAAATACCTGAGCGGCAAACAAGTTCAAATCAAGCACGGATTAGAAGTAACGGTAAAGCAATTCGAAAACGAATCGATCGCGTTTAAACAGAGCGTTCGGCAGTTTTTGTACGGTTTGATTAGTCACTATGTGCTTGACAAAGGCAATCTGGTTGTTGCGCATGCGGGACTGAAAGAGGAGATGCAAGGCCGTGCCTCCGGTGTCATTCGTTCTTTCTGCCTGTATGGAGAAACGACGGGAGAAATCGATGAGTTTGGGTTACCTGTCAGATACAACTGGGCGAAAGAATACAGAGGAAAGGCTAAAGTCGTTTACGGGCATACCCCCGTTCCGGACGCCGAGTGGTTAAACCGGACGATAGATATTGATACGGGTTGTGTGTTTGGAGGCAAACTGACCGCATTACGTTATCCGGAAGAAGAACTCGTCTCCGTCAAGGCCAAGCAGGTCTATTGCGAGCCTGTAAAGCCCTTGGACTACCCTGCATCGGAAAAGAAACTCAGCTCACAACACGAGTATGACGACTTACTGAACATTGAAGACGTTACAGGCAAGCGTATTGTACAAACGCGGCTCAGGAACAACATCACCATCCGCGAAGAAAACTCGATTGCCGCCTTAGAGGTGATGAGCCGCTTTGCCATCAATCCCAAATGGCTGATTTATCTTCCCCCGACGATGTCTCCATGTGCTACCAGCGACTTGCCCGATTTCCTCGAACATCCTGTACAGGCATTGAATTACTACAAAAAAAGAGGTGTCGAAAAAGTCGTTTGTGAAGAGAAACACATGGGCTCAAGGGCCGTTTTGGTTGTCTGTAAAGACGAAGAGGCCGCCCTCAAACGTTTTGGTATTGAAAATGAAGGCATCGGAGTGTGTTATACACGAACAGGCAGGAGCTTTTTCAATGAACCGGTCATCGAAAAAGCCTTTATGACAAGAGTCAATCAATGCCTGTTGGAAGCGAATATCTGGGAAACATTCAACACAGACTGGATTTGTCTTGATGCGGAGTTAATGCCATGGTCAGCCAAAGCACAGGCTTTGCTGAAAGATCAGTATGCCTCGGTCGGCGCAGCAGCGGGAAGCGCATTAACGGTCGTTGAACAAGTACTGCAAAAGGCTGTCGACAGAGGCATGAAAGAAGCGCAGCCTTATTTGGAAAAGTTTGAAACTAAAGCCAAGGCAATCGATAAGTATGTAAAGGCCTATCAAAATTATTGTTGGACTGTTCGAAGCATCGACGATTATAAATTAGCGCCTTTCCACATCTTAGCGACCGAAGGCCAAGTGCATGTAGACAAAACGCATGAATGGCACATGAAGCACATCGCCGAGATATGCCAATGCGATCCCCGACTGTTTATGACGACCCCATACAAGATCGTCGAAGTCAATGATTCGTCCAGCTTTGAGGATGCCGTGCAATGGTGGATCGACCTGACCAGCAAAGGAGGAGAAGGCATGGTAGTCAAACCATATGACTTTATCGCTTATGGTTCGGAAGGTCTTTTGCAACCGGCCGTAAAATGCCGGGGAAGCGAATATTTGAGAATTATCTACGGGCCTGAATACGATGCTCCCGAAAATATCGAACGACTTAAAAACAGAAGCCTTTCGAGAAAACAATCATTGGCACTCCGAGAGTTTGCGCTTAGTATAGAAGGACTGGAACGATTCGTCAAAAAAGAGCCTTTGAGACGAGTACATGAAAGTGTATTCGGGATATTGGCCTTGGAAAGTGAAGAAGTAGATCCGAGATTATAATTCCCCAATTCGGTGTGATACAGAAGGAGCAAGTTTAGAAAGATATAAATGAAAGAACAAATTATTACCTTTGAGGCCTAATTAAGATTTATTAAATCAGAAAAGAAAAATACAAATGGCAAAAAAACAGAAAATAGCACACGAAGAGTCTTTAGAAAAAAAACTCTGGAAAGCAGCCGACAAGTTAAGAAAGAATATAGATGCGGCTGAATATAAACATGTGGTATTGGGATTGATTTTCCTGAAATACATCTCCGATGCTTTCGAAGAATTGTATGCAAAACTAAAAGCAGAAGAAGCACAGGGAGCCGACCCGGAAGACAAAGACGAATACAAAGCCGAAAATGTCTTTTTTGTACCGCAGGATGCTCGTTGGCGAATGCTTTTATCCAAAGCAAAACAGCCCGACATTGGTAAATTTGTGGACGATGCCATGGATGCAATCGAAAAGGAAAACCCTTCGTTGAAAGGGGTTTTGCCTAAAGTGTATGCCCGACAAAACCTCGACCCCACAAGTTTGGGCGAATTGATCGACCTGGTGGGCAACATTGCCCTTGGCGACACCAAAACCCGAAGTGCTGATGTGTTGGGACATGTATTTGAGTACTTCCTCGGAGAATTTGCCCTTGCCGAGGGTAAAAAAGGAGGACAGTTCTACACCCCTCGCAGTGTGGTTGAGTTATTGGTTGAAATGTTAGAACCATACAAAGGACGGGTATTTGACCCCTGTTGTGGCTCAGGAGGAATGTTTGTTCAAAGTGAAAAATTTGTTTCGAAACATCAGGGACGTGTAAACGATATTTCCATTTACGGACAGGAAAGCAACCAAACGACATGGCGTTTGTGCAAAATGAACCTTGCTATTCGTGGAATTGACAGTTCGCAGGTAAAATGGAACAGCGAAGGCTCGTTCCTGAATGATGCACACAAAGACCTGAAAGCCGATTATATTATTGCCAATCCGCCGTTTAACGTAAGCGACTGGGGAGGCGATTTGTTGCGCAGAGACGGACGTTGGCAGCACGGTGTACCGCCAACGGGAAATGCCAACTACGCATGGATTCAGCACTTCCTTTACCACTTAGCCCCCAACGGACAAGCCGGTTTTGTATTGGCTAAAGGTTCGCTAACTTCCAAGACCTCGGGCGAAGGTGATATAAGAAAAGCATTGATTGAAAGCAATCTGATTGATTGCATTGTAAACTTGCCCGCTAAACTCTTTCTCAATACGCAAATTCCGGCTTCGCTTTGGTTTATGAATCGCAACCGGACTTCGACAGGCTCAACCCGCACGGTGCCTGAGCCTGTCGAAGGCACCGCCACTCCTGACCGCAGCAATGAAATTCTATTTATTGACGCCCGAAACCTTGGACATTTAATTAACCGACGTACCCGTGAATTAGCTGATGAGGATATTCAAAAAATTGCAGAAACCTACCACAATTGGCGGGCTTCGACAGGCTCAGCCCCCGCTTATGAAGACATTGCCGGTTTTTGTGCATCTGTCCCAATCAGCAAAGTAAAAGAGTTGGATTATGTGCTCACACCCGGGCGGTATGTAGGTTTGCCCGACGAAGAAGACGATTTCAACTTTGAGGAACGTTTTTCTGCTTTGAAAGCCGAATTTGAAGAGCAATTGAAAGAAGAAGAACGGCTAAATAAGATTATTGCAGAAAACCTTGAGAAAATAAAATTAAACAGCAATTGAAATGGAAAAAGAAATTCAACGCGGACAAAATATTTTTGAGCAAATAAAGCGAATAGACAAAAATGGCAATGAATATTGGAGTGCCAGAGATATGGCTAAAGTGTTGGATTACTCCGAATATCGACATTTTCTACCGGTTATTGAACGAGCAAAAGAGGCGTGCGCCAATAGCAATCAACAAATCACAGATCATTTCGAGGATATCCTCGAAATGATAATGTTAGGGAAAACGGCTCAACGAGAGGTGGAAAGCGTTAAACTTTCACGTTATGCCTGCTATCTAATAGTCCAAAATGCAGACCCCGGCAAAGAGGTGGTCGCTTTGGGGCAAACCTATTTTGCCGTACAGACCCGCTTACAGGAAATTCGCCAAATGGGCGAGTACAACCGTTTGAGTACCGAAGACGAAAAACGATTGTTCCTTCGTAATGAAATGGCAAAACATAATACTCAACTTGCAGCTGCCGCAAAAGATGCCGGAGTAATCGAACCGATTGATTATGCAATTTTTCAGAACCATGGGTATATGGGGTTGTATGGAGGATTAGATGCAAAGGCAATCCACAAAAAGAAAGGGTTAACGAAAAGTCAGCAAATACTCGACCACATGGGTAGTACCGAATTGGCAGCCAATCTTTTTCGTGCAACACAAACCGAAGAAAAGTTGCGACGTGAAAACATTAAGGGGAAACAGAAAGCCAACCAAACTCACTACGAAGTTGGTAAAAAAGTACGTAAAACCATACAGGAATTGGGCGGCACCATGCCCGAAAACCTACCGGTAGCCGACAGTATTAAAAAATTGGGAAAAGAGAAACAGCCCAAACAACTTAATCTCCAAAATAAGAATAACAAATGAGGGAGTGGAAAGAATATCGGTTTTCAGATTTTGCCGAGGTTAACCCATCTGTTAAAATCCCCAAAGATCAATTAGTTTCTTTTGTCGAAATGAAAGATTTAACTGATGGCCAAAGGTTTTGTAAACCATCACAAGAAAGAATATTGTCTGGAGGAAGCAGGTTTGAAAATGGAGATACATTATTTGCAAGAATTACGCCCTGTCTGGAAAATGGTAAAATATGTCAGGTTAAAGGGTTAAAAAATGGAATTGGCTTCGGTTCTACAGAATTTCATGTATTAAGAGGAAGATCTACAGTCTCTGATTCCGATTTTGTATACTATTTATGTAGGTGGAGTGATGTCAGAGATCATGCAGAAAAGAACTTTGATGGAACCTCTGGCAGACAAAGAGTACCTAAACAGGCTTTTGATGATTTATATTTAAAATTACCAGAATTACCCGAACAACAATCCATCGCCTCCATACTTTCCAGCCTCGACGATAAGATAGACCTGCTCCACCGCCAAAACGCCACCCTCGAAAAAATGGCGGAAACGCTGTTTAGGCAGTGGTTTGTGGAAGAGGCAAAGGAGGATTGGGAAGAAATTTCCTTATATGACGCAATTGAATTAGTTGGTGGAGGAACACCCAAAACATCCGTTGTTGAATATTGGGATGGAAATATCAAATGGCTTTCTGGCGGAGATATTGCTAGCAATCACAAAAATTTTGTAGTCAATTCAGAAAAATCAATTACAAAATTGGGATTGATAAATAGTTCAGCAAAACTTTTACCGAAATTTTCAACTGTTATCTCCGCAAGAGGCACAGTCGGGAAATATTGTATTCTGTCTGAACCAATGGCATATAGTCAATCGAATTATGGTATTCTTCCAAAATTTAAAGATTGTTTTTTCTTCTCCTACTTACTTGTATCTCATTCTGTTGAGGAACTTCAATCAGCAGCCTATGGAAGTGTTTTCGATACAATTACAACAAATACATTTAAAGGAATTACAATCTCACTACCAGTAAAAGAAACTATTATTCAATTTAATGAATCAATAAAACCATATTTTTTAAAGATATTATCAAACCAAACCCAAATCCGCACCCTCACCGCCTTGCGCGATACGCTTTTGCTGAAGTTGATGAGTGGAGAAGTAAGAGTTGAAGTAGAATAGTAATTATAACATACCATAAGATGAAAAACAATGCTAACATTTTAACCTACCATGACGTTCTTGAACAAATAGAGCACGAGGAGAATCATTTGCTAATTGCCAATGGCTTCAATTACGGTCTTGGCGTCAACACTGGGTATAAAGATATTTTTAATAAGATGCTTGAACACAATCGTGGAATATATGCAGAAGCAAAAACGATGATTGAAGAGAGTGGATATGATCTAGAATTATTTTTAGAAAAGATTACTAGTCATATCGCAGATGAAGACATATTTCTGAAAAAATATGCTTGTAACAAGATTAAATTAGATTTTATGCAAGCTCTTCATGAAATTGTGAAATCAAAAATAAAGAATATTTATGACGAAAAGAACGAAGGTATTTTTATTCTACTTCAAAAATTTACTAATTATTTTACCCTTAATTATGATTCGTTTATATATATGCTATTATTGAAGTTTAAACCAATACAAACTGACGAAAATAATAGTATTGTCTTTATTCCAACATTGGAATTTATTGAAAACGATTTAGATGAAAAAGAAAACAGCATTTATAGCGAAATAAAACAAGCAAGAGAAAATGGGACTTTGGAAATCAGTATTGGGGATAATGATATCTCAACTAAAAGAGACCTTTCCCTTTTACCTAAAACACAATTTACATTAGCAGTTAAAACGTATAGTAAGGCTAACAATAAAAAATGGACAACCAAAGATATTTCTAGGGTAATCGACAAAATTCTTGAGGAAGAAAAAAAACATAAAATTTTATCCAAGGTTGACGATGGCAGCAGGCAACTCTCTTTATTTGATGGTGATTTTGTTTTTAATGTAGATAGCTCTACTCAAAATTTATTTTTTCTACATGGAGCTTTTCACATTGTTCAAGATGGTCAAAAAACAAAAAAAATTACACAAGAAACCGATAAAGCATTATACGATAGATTAGAAGAATTTTTGAACGATGATAATAAAGATATCGTGTGTGTTTTCCAGTCAAAAAACAAGTTGGATGTCATAAAGCAAAACGGATATTTACTTCACTGTTATAACAAACTTGCTCAACTATCCGGCAATATGGTTATCATTGGAAGTTCTCTTGCAGATAATGATGACCACATTTTTAATCAAATAAACAATTCACAGATTGATAAAATATTTATTTCCTCTTTACGGAAGCAAATAAATAAAAATATAGACTTGGCAAAACAAAAATTTCCAAACAAAGAGGTCTATTTATTTGATGCAGAAACCATATCATACGAGTTACCTGAAATTGAACCATGACAAATAAATTTCAAAACAAATACCGCATACCATCCACCCGATTGCAAAATTGGGATTATAGGTGGAATGCAGCCTATTTTGTAACTATTTGCACACACAACAGGGAATGTTTTTTGGGTGAGGTGGTTAATGGAAAAATGAAATTGTCGGGTATCGGAATTATTGCCGATATTTTATGGCATGAAATTAAAAACCACGCCCCAAACATTGAATTGGGTGAATTTGTGGTCATGCCCAATCACGTGCACGGGATATTGATATTGAACAACAATGATGGCAACGCCGACAATAACGACAATAACGTAGAGACAACGCATGCGTTGTCTCTACAATCCCAACAACAAACCATTGGGCAAAAACGATTTCAAAACCAGGGCAAAAACACATTGTCGTCAATTATAGGTTCGTATAAATCGGCGATATCCAAACACGCACACCGATTGGGGTTCGATTTTGCATGGCAATCGCGTTTTTACGACCATATTATCCGCGACGAACAATCGTATCAAAATATATCTGAATACATCATCAACAATCCGTTAAAATGGAATGATGATAAATTCTATCCTCCGAATAAAACACCTGAAAAATGACCCGAATTACAGAAAATATCATCGAAAACTTCGCCATCGAATTATTTGAAAAACTCGGTTACGAATACGTGTATGCTCCTAATATTGCTCCCGATGGTGAAACGCCTGAAAGGGAAACTTACGAGCAGGTTTTGTTAGTTGAACGCTTACAAAATGCAGTAAAACGCATAAACAAATCCATTCCTGCCGATGCGCAAGCCGAAGCTATAAAAGAAATCCAACGTATTGCTTCGCCTGAACTATTGGCTAATAATGAAGCTTTTCACAGGCTTTTAACCGAGGGTATCCCTGTTTCAAAACGGATTGACGGCGATGACCGTGGCGACCGTGTTTGGCTGATTGATTTCAAAAATCCGTATAACAATGATTTTGTAGTTGCCAATCAATTTACGGTGTCTTCGACAAGCTCAGACACCATGACAAGCTCAGACACCGCAGCGGTTGGTGAGCGTTGTCGAACCAAACGCCCCGATGTAATTTTGTTTGTCAACGGCATTCCGTTGGTGGTTATTGAATTGAAAAATGCAGCCGATGAAAACGCAACTATTCATTCAGCATATAGACAAATTGAAACGTATAAAACCATAATTCCAAGCCTATTTACTTATAATGGGTTTGTCGTAATTTCAGATGGTTTGGAAGCCAAGGCGGGCTCTATTTCTGCCGGGTTCAGCCGTTTCATGGCGTGGCGGACTTCCGATGGGAAAGCAGAAGCATCGCATTTGGTGAGCCAGTTGGAAACTCTTGTATTGGGTATGCTCAACAAAGAAACGCTCCTTGATATTATCCGTCATTTTATCGTATTCGAAAAATCAAAACACGAAGATCCCGACACGGGCGTTATCACGATTACGACCGTAAAGAAAATGGCGGCTTACCATCAATACTATGCGGTAAACCGAGCTGTAGAATCCACCTTACGAGCTTCGGGCTATATTAAAAACGACATTAAGAATCTTTATTATACAACAGATGCAGACCATGGCTTGTCTGTACAGGAATCTCCGGAGAGCTACGGACTATCGGGAGTAAAACAACAACCCATTGGCGACCGAAAAGGTGGTGTGGTTTGGCACACACAAGGGAGTGGCAAATCGCTTTCAATGGTATTCTATACAGGTAAAATAGTGTTGGCAATGGATAACCCAACCGTTGTGGTAATTACCGACCGGAACGATTTGGACGACCAGCTTTTTGATACATTTGCAGCATCGAAACAATTATTACGTCAAGAGCCTGTACAAGCCGAAGACAGAAAGCAACTGAAAGAACTTTTAAAAGTTGGTTCGGGCGGTGTGGTTTTTACAACCATTCAAAAATTTCAACCTGAACCTTCGACAATCTCAGGTTAACCCGCTGTATATGAGCTGCTTTCGGAAAGAGAAAATGTTGTTGTTATTGCCGATGAAGCTCATCGCACCCAATACGGATTTAAAGCCAAAACCATTGACGACAAAAACGAGAAAGGCGATGTAATCGGTAAAAAAACAGTTTATGGTTTTGCTAAATAGTCTCCCCTTAAAAACAGACAATTTTTTATTGATCAATAAAATAATTAT